>JAVXVR010000264.1:0-3551 GCA_032230165.1 Acidobacteriota bacterium
GGCGTGCGCTGCCCGAGGGCGGCGACTATCGCGCGGTGCTCGCGCTCTTCCCGCAGCGCGGACTCGCGGCGCGCGTCTTCGGGACGCTGGAGAACGGGCGCATTGACCGTCGCCTGCGGCACACTTATCGGGGCTTGGGCCGCGACCTCGACCTCGTGCGCGCGCACCTGCGCCGCAACCGCCCGCGCATTGTCTCTCTGCCCATCACGCTCATTCCCTTCGAGCTACTCTTCCAGATCACGCTCTGCGGCGGCGCGCTCGACGACGCACAAGCCTTCTACTCGCAGATCGTCTCCGAGCTTGAAGGGATCGTCGCGGACTATCTGTCGAGCGCGGATGCGACGGTCGCGGACACCTTGATGGCCACCGCGCGCGTCTATTCGCTCTTCAAGTCGGTCGCGCCCGCAGAGGCGGAGCAGCAGACGATGCAAGGCGAGGGGGACGACGCGGAGGGCGGCGCGGAGTCGAACCTCGAACAGGAGCGCGAGCGCGAATCAAGCGAAGAGAGCGACGACGAGAGGCGTGCGCGCGATGGGCGGCGCGACGCGCGCGAATTGTTCAGCGCGTGGGCGAAGTCGAGCGCGCTCGAAGGCGATGCGGAGCAGCTCACAGGGGCGGAGCGTTGGACGCAGAGCGAGACCTTCGAGCAGCAGTTGGAGGCGGGCGATCTCGCCTTCGAGTACGACGAGTGGGATCGCGATCTCTCAGACACGCGCGTTGGCTGGTGTCGCGTCGTCGAGCGGCACGGGCGGCGCGGCGACGCCTCTTTCGTCGAGCTGACGCGCGCGCGCTATCGCGGCGTCATCTCCTCGATCCGGCACCAGTTCCAACTGATGAAGCCCGAAAGCCTGACGCGCATCAAGAACGAGCTGGACGGCGACGACTACGACCTCGAAGCCGTCATCAACTACATCGCCGACCGGCGCGCTGATGGTCGGCAATCCGAACGCCTCTACATCAAGCGGCTCCGGCGCGAGCGCGACGTGGCGGTCTCGTTCCTGCTCGATCAGTCCTCTTCGACGGCGCGCACCATCGGTCGCCATCCGCTGCAACCTTACACGCATCCCGGCAGGCGCATCATCGAGATCGAGAAGGAGGGTCTGGTCTTGATGAGCGAGGCTCTGGAAGCCGTCGGCGACGCCTACTCGATCTACGGCTTCACCTCCGAAGGGCGGCGCAACGTGAAGTTTTACGTCGTCAAAGATTTCAGTGAGCACTACACGGAAGAGACCGAGCGACGCATCGGCGGCATCAACTACCAGCACAACACGCGACTCGGCGCAGCCGTCCGACACGCCGCCGCGCGCCTCTCGGCGCAGGACGCACGCACGCGACTTTTAATTGTCCTCTCCGACGGTCGCCCTTATGATCACGACTACGGCGACGCACGCTATGCGCGCGAAGACACGCGCTCGGCTCTTCGGGAAGCGCGCGTCTCCGGCATCACCCCTTTTTGCATCACTATCGACCGTGACTCCGAGGCGGAGCTGCGCGATCTCTACGGCGAGGTTGGCTACACGATCATTGACGACGTGCTCTCGCTCCCAGAACGTATGCCCGCGATTTATCGAAGGCTGACGACGTGACGGCGCGATGGGTTTGAGGGGGGAGCGGGGCGTGGGGTATGATTTTCCTCGTAAAGTAGGGAGGCGTAGGCTAATTGGTAAGTCACCAGTCTTGAAAACTGGCGCGCGAAAGCGCTTGGGGGTTCGAGTCCCTCCGCCTCCGTCCGTCTTGTCGCGTTCGTCGAAGCCGTCCCCGTCTGAAGAGATCGCGGGCGGCTTTTGTCTCTTACGTCGGAAGAATAATTTGCCGATGGCTCGTCGGATTCGCAAGAGGTACATATGATCTCGACGCTCTCAAAACCCGCGCTCGCCGAAACTTCCGTTGAGCTGCTCAAGCGCATCTGGACGAATTACATCGATCACAAGTTCGAGTTCGGGAACTTCCACGTCTCGCTCGCGATGCTGCTGCAAGGCATCGCCGTGCTCTTTGTCGCTTATGTCGTCTCTCGATCTTTGCGCGGCTTCCTCGCGCGCCACTTCGAGCACAGCCGCCGTCTCGATCCGGGCTTGCAGTACACGGTCTTACGCCTGACGCACTACATCATCGTCGCCTTCGGCATCCTCTTCGCCGCGCGCATCGGCTTCGGCGCAGACCTCACGTCGCTCGCCGTCGTCTTCACGGCGCTCTCGGTCGGCATTGGCTTCGGCTTGCAGTACATCGCCAGCGACATCGCCTCCGGCTTCATCCTCCTGTTTGAGCGCCCGGTGAGAGTCGGCGACTTCATCACCGTCGGCGTGGACAGCAAGACGGTCGAGGGCAAGGTCAAGAGCATCAATTTACGCACGACCACTGTCATGACGAATGACCGCATCGCTGTCGTCGTGCCGAACTCCGGGCTCGTCAGCCACAATCTCATCAACTGGTCGCACCCGGACGCGCGCTCGCGCATCTCCGTCCCCGTGGGCGTCGCTTCCGACTCGGACGTTGATCTCGTCACGGCGACGCTTTTGCGCGCCGTCGAAGGCGTCGAGTACCTGCTCACGGAGCCGAAGCCGAGCGTGCAGCTCACGGGCTTCGGTGAATCCTCGCTCGACTTCCGCCTGCTCGTCTGGACGGATCGCCCGCGCCGCCACCCGAAGATCAAAAGCGACATCAACTATCAGATCGTCCGGCTCTTCAAAGAAGCGGGCATCGAAATCCCCAACCCGCAGCGCGACCTGCACGTGCGCGACGGCGCGCTCAGCGTCGTGACGCGCGACGACGACGATGAACATGCGCGCGAGTTCGACGCGCGGGATCGCGAAGAGAGCTTCACGCGGCGATAACGGGGGCGCGTTGATTTGCCTTTTCCTCGCCTTGAAGGTTACGCTTGCCCGTCGCCGCCACCACCGAATGAACAGCCACTCAGCCGCGCCACGAAAGCGAGAACGATTCCCCTGATGCGTTCAGCGCGCACGCTCAACCCACCAGCCCGCCCGCCGGTCGCAGACAAGCGCGAGGCAATCCTGCGCGCCGCGACGAAAGTCTTCGCCCGCAGCGGCTACTTCAACTCGAAGGTCGCAGACATTGCGCGCGTGGCGGGCGTGGCTGACGGAACGGTCTATCTCTACTTCAAGGGCAAAGAGGACATCCTGCGCTCGATCTTCGACCGCGGCGTCAGCGAAGTTTTGGCGGAGGCGCGTGCGCGCATCCATGGGCTGACAGACCCGCGCGCGCGCTTGCGCGAGATCGCGCGCCTCCACTTGGAGCGCCTCGGCGCGGATCGCTCGCTGGCAATCGTCTTTCAGGTCGAGCTGCGCGGCTCGACGAAGTTCATGGCGGAGTTCTCCGCCGCAGGGTTCGCCGAGTACCTGCGCCTCATACGCGAGACGTTTGAGGAGGGACAGCGCGCAGGGGTGTTCCGCCGTGAACTGAACGCGAAGATCGTCGCCAAGGTTTTCTTCGGCGCGCTCGACGAGATGGCGACCAACTGGATTCTCTCGCGCCGCCGCTACAAGCTCGCCCCGCTCGCCGACGCAGCCCTCGACATCATCCTCGACGGAGTC
>JAVXVR010000281.1:0-7561 GCA_032230165.1 Acidobacteriota bacterium
CGGTTAATTCTGATCTGTTATGGCACACATAGAGACCTTGAGAATTACGGGATCATGTTGCAAGAAGGGCTTGCGCTAACCTTTTACATGGATGACGGAGACGACGCAGGAAATCCTGACGATCTACTGGTTGATGGGATCGTCGAGTACGACGCTTCTGCCGGTCGATGGGTCGCGGCAATTGATGATAAGACCTTTCGGCACATGAGCGAGTTGCGCGATCAGTAACTCTAACTGTCTCAACGAAGATGGCTGCTAACCTCCCCGAAGACTTCTCGCGCTACGACCAGAAGCTGGAGTTCATTCTCCGCACGAGCGCGCGCATCTTCGCGGAGAAGGGTTTTCATTCAACCTCGATGCGCGACATCGCGCGCGAGACGCGTGTGAGCCTCGCCGGGCTTTATTACTACTGCAAGTCGAAAGATGAACTCCTCTTCCTCATTCAAGACAACTGCTTCGGTCACGTGCTCGAACGTCTCGAAGCACGACTTAAAGAAACAACCGATCCGGTCGAGCGCTTCCGCCTTGTCGTCGAGAACCACCTCTCATTCTTCGCGGCGAACATGGCGGAGATGAAGGTGCTCTCGCACGAGGCGGAGTCACTCGCGGGCGAGATGTACGAGAAGGTCGCGGGGAAGAAGCAGCAGTACACGCGCACCGTGCGCCGGATACTTGCGGAAGTTCAGGCGCGACGCACGGACTCTGACAAGAAGATCGATCTCACCGTCGCCACCTACGCGCTCTTCGGCATGATGAACTGGATTTACAACTGGTACGACCCGCGCGGGAAACTCTCCGTCGCCGAACTCGTCGAGACCTTCGCGCGCCTCTTCCTCTCGGGCATTCTTCCCGGCACGGACGGCGACGCGCTCGCGCACCCGGCGGATGCAAACGGCGTCGAACGACTCAGCGTCTGGCGCGCGGTCGCTTTGAAACCCACGCTCCGGCAAAAGTAGAAACGCTCTCGCGCCGCGCGGCGTCTTTACCAGCCGGAGGTTCTTTATGAAAAAGTTTTTCCTCGCCATACTCTGCCTCGTCGCCGCGAGTTCGACCGCCGTCGCGCAGCAGTCCGCTTTACCCGCTCCGGCTAATCCAGCCGCTCACGAAAGCACGACCAAAGTGCGACAAAAGACTTTCGAGAAGGTCTGGATGATCACGCGCGACAAATTTTTCGATCCGAACTTCAACGGCGTTGACTGGAACAAGGTTCACGAGCGCTATGCGCCGCAGGTCGCCGCCGTCAAGACGGACGCAGAGTTGTACGACCTGCTCAACCGGATGGTCGGCGAGCTGAAGTTCTCGCACATGGAGATCGTCACGCCGGACGTGATCAAGGCGCTCGGTGCGCCGCCCGTCACGACGGGACTCGGCTTGCGCAACGTCGAAGGTCGGCTCGTCGTCATGCGCGTGCTGCCCGGCTCGTCCGCCTCGCGCGAGGGGCTGCGCCCCGGCTTCGTCGTCCAAAGAATAGACGGCGAGGAAGTGACGGACTTGCAGCTCGCGCTCGGCAAACTCCACGGCGACCCGCACACCAAAGTGCGGCTCAGTTATCTCGACGAGCGCGACGCGACGCGCGAGGTCACACTCGAACGGATGCCGCTCGGCGCGGGCGAGGTTGACAGAGATAAGTTCGGCAGCATCCCGCTCTACGCGCTCTTCGAGTCGCGTCGGCTCGAAGCGGGCATCGGCTACATACGCTTCACGAGTTTCATCCCTTCGCTCAACGAGAAGATTCGCCAAGCCGTCGAGTCGCTGCACGACGCGCCCGGTCTCGTCATAGACCTGCGCGGCAATGGCGGCGGCGACGACGAAGTCGCGATCCGCCTCGCCGGTTTGCTCTTCGACAAACCGACGCAGCTCATGATCACGCGCACGCGCAAGGGCGACACGAATTATTATCGCGCGCGCCCTGCGAAGAATCCTTACACCGGCATGGTCGTCATTCTCATGGACGAGGGCAGCGGCTCGGCGAGCGAGCAGTTTGCCGCCGGGATGCAGGAGGCGGGGCGCGCCTACGTCGTCGGCAAAAAAAGCGGGGGCGACGACATGGACGCAGACATCGTGGAACTCCCCACCGGCGCATACTTCATCTACGCCGCCGGCGAGCCGCGCACGCCGAAGGGCGTCATCGTCGAAGGACGCGGCGTCATCCCCGATCTTGAGGTAAACTTAACGCGCGCCGGGCTGCTCCGTGGCGACGACGCGCAGCTCGGCGCGGCGATTCAATACATCACACAGAAGATGAGCAAAGGAACACACTGAAGATGGCGGAAGCAGAAGCGAAGATTGAAGGGACGGACGAGGCGCGCGAGTTAGTGCGCTATGAGGCGAACAACGGCGTCGCGACGATCACGCTTAACGATCCCCCGGCGAACACCTACTCTTACGAGATGATGCAACAGCTCGACCGCGCGATCTTAACCGCGCGGATGGAGGAGACGGTGCACGTCGTCGTCATCACGGGCGAGGGCGAAAAATTCTTCTGCGCGGGGGCTGATATAGCGATGCTCTCCGCCGTCACGCCGGAATTCAAATACTACTTCTGCCTCCACGCCAACGAAACACTTTCACGATTGGAGCAGACGCCGAAGCTCGTCATCGCCGCCATCAACGGTCACTGCGTCGGCGGCGGGTTGGAAGTCGCCATGGCTGCCGACATACGCCTCGCACGACGCGGCGCGGGCAAGATGGGTCTGCCCGAAGTAAGTTTGGGTGTTCTTCCCGGCACGGGCGGCACGCAGCGACTCGTGCGCATCGTCGGAAAATCTCGCGCGATTGAATTGATGACGACGGGCGAGCTGTTCGACTTCGAGCGCGGTCTCGATCTCGGTCTCGTCAATCACATCTACGAAGCCGACTCCGCCGCCGCGTTCATGGAGCAGGTGATGGCTTACGCGCGGCAGTTTACGACGCCGAACAAAGCGGCGCGCGCCGTCGGGTGCATCAAGCGCAGCGTCCAGACCGGCGCGGAGATTCCCTTCGAGTCCGCCCTCGCCTTGGAGCGCGAACTCCAGCAACAGCTCTTCCAGTCAGAAGACGCGCGCGAAGGTCTCGCCGCCTACAAAGAGAAGCGCAAGCCGATATTCAAGGGCAAGTAAACCGTGACGAGTGACAAGTGACAATCAAATCCGATTGTCTTGTTTGTCACTTGTCACCTGTCACTTGTCACGGCTCTTATGCACATCACCACCACTTACGAAGCGGGCATCGCGACCGTCACGCTGAACCGACCTGAGAAGCTGAACGCCTTTAGCGGTCACATGCGGCGCGATCTGGCGGAGGCGCTTGAGCACGCGGGGAGCGACGCGGACGTGCGCGTCGTCGTCCTCGTGGGCGCGGGGCGCGCGTTCTGCGCGGGCGCGGACGTTGAGTACATGGACGAGTTGATGCGGCGCGACGATGCCGACGAGTTCGCGCGCCTGCTCGGCGCGGGGCGGCGCGTCGTCCACGCGATCCGGCAGATGACGAAGCCCGTTGTGGCTTCCGTCAACGGCGCGGCTTACGGCGCGGGCTTTAACCTCGCGCTGGCGTGCGACATGAGGATTGCGGCGGAGTCTGCGACCTTTAGCCAGTCGTTCGTCAAAGTTGGCTTGCACCCGGACTGGGGCGGCTCATACTTTCTACCGCGCGCGCTCCCCACAAACCTCGCCTGCGAGATGTTCTTTCTCGGCGACGCGATTGATGCGAGACGCGCGTTCGAGCTGGGGCTCGTCAACCGCGTCGTCGCCGATGCGGAATTAACTGCGGAGACGCGCAAACTGTCTGAACGACTCCGCGCCGCGCCGCAGCAGGCTATCGCCGCCGCCAAGCACGCCGTCTATATGAGCGAAGCCGCGAGCCTCGACCGGATGCTTCAATACGAGACCGAGGCGCAGCTCCAATGCTTTGAATCGCGTGACGCGCGCGAGCGCGTCCGCGCCTTCCTCGAACGACGCACGCCGCGCGTGGCGAAGCCTTGATGAAGAAACTCGAAGGCAGGATCGCGCTCATCACGGGCGGCGGGCGCGGCATCGGGCGCGCCGTCGCACAGGCTTTCGCGCGCGAGGGCGCGAGCGTCGCGCTTCTCGCCCGCACTGAGTCGGAGATCAAAAAGGTCGCTGAGGAGATTCACGCGGAGTTTAGCGTTGCGACAACGTACAAAGCTTGCGACGTGGCGGACGCCGCGAGCGTGACCGCCGCCTTCGCGGACGTGGCGCGGACGTTCGACGAAGGCATCTCGATTCTCGTCAACAACGCCGGGATCGCCGAGAGTGCGCCGTTCGTAAAAACCAGTGACGAGTTGTGGCAACGCCACCTCGCCGTCAACCTGTCGGGCACTTTCTACTGCACACGCGCCGCGCTTCCCCGGATGATCGAGCGCGGCTGGGGTCGCGTCATCAACGTCGCCTCGATCGCGGGCAAGACCGGCGCGCCCTACATCGCGGCTTACGCGGCGTCGAAGCACGGCGTGCTGGGCTTAACGCGCTCGCTCGCGCTCGAAGTGGCGTTGAAGGGCGTGACCGTCAACGCCATCTGCCCCGGCTACGTGGACACGGACATGACCTCGCGCGCGCTTGAGAAGATCGAAGCCAAGACGGGACGCTCGGCGGCGGAAGGACTCGAAGCGATCAAGCGCATGTCGCCGCAGCAGCGACTCGTCACTTCGGAAGAGGTCGCCGCGCTCGCGCTGCTGCTCGCCTCCGACGAAGGGCGCGGCATCACGGGTCAGGCGATCAACGTGGACGGCGGGACGGTGCTTTTTTGAGCAGTCCGCACTCAGCCGTCAGCAATCAGCCAAACCATGAGGCTGAATTTGCCGAATGCTGTTTGCTGACGGCTGAGTGCTTATGAAAATCATTAACCCCGAACTCTTGGGTCGCCCGCGCGGCTACGCGAACGGCGTGCTGGCTGAAGGCGGCGGGCGACTTTTGTTTGTCGCCGGGCAGATCGGATGGGACGAAGGGCAACGTCTCATCAGCGAAGATTTCGTCGAGCAGTTCGCGCGCGCTCTCGCGAACGTCGTCACAGTGGTCAATGAAGCGGGCGGCACGGTGGAACAGATCGCGCGCGTGACCATCTACGTCACGGACAAGGCGGAGTATCGCGCGCGCACGCGCGAGGTGGGCGAGCGTTGGCGCGCTCTGATGGGACGCCACTTCCCTGCGATGACGCTCGTCGAAGTCAAAAGCCTCCTCGAAGACGGCGCGAAGGTCGAGATCGAAGCGACAGCCGTCATTTTGTGACAAGTGACAAGTGACGAGTGACAAGATAAACTTTTGTTCGTACTTGTCACCTGTCACCTGTCACTTGTCACTGTCTTATGATTTCTCCCAAGAGCTTCCTCTATGAATCGCGCGAAGGCGTGGCGTGGATCACGCTGAACCGACCTGAGCGCCTGAACGCGCTCACGTTCGAGGTCTATCGCGAGCTGACGGACGCCTTCGCCGCGCTGCAAGACGAGCGGGAGGTGCGCGTCGTCGTCGTCACAGGCGCGGGGCGCGCGTTCTGCTCCGGCGGCGACGTGCGCGACATCATCGCCGACCTGCAAACGCTCGACGTCGAAGGTCATCTGGAGTTTACGCGGCTGACGTGCGAGCTGATCCGCAACATGCGCGCGCTTCGCAAGCCGGTCGTCGCCAGCTTGAACGGGACGGTCGCGGGGGCGGGCGCGTGCATCGCGCTCGCGGCAGACATTCGCGTCGCGTCGGAAGAAGCGAAGATCGCATTCCTGTTCGTGCGCGTTGGGCTATCGGGCGCGGACATGGGCGCGGCGTTTCTGCTCCCGCGCTTCGTCGGGTTATCTAAAGCGACCGAGTTGCTCTACACGGGCGACTTCATCACAGCGCGAGAAGCTGAACGCATCGGACTCTACAACCGCGTCGTCGCGGCGGACGCGCTCACAGAAGAGACGCGCGCGTTAGCCTTGCGGCTCGCGCAAGGTCCCGCCTTCGGTCTCGCGATGACGAAGGAGTTGATCAACCGCGAGCTGCACGTCTCGCTCGATACCGCCCTCGAATGGGAGGCGCAGGCGCAAAGCCTGTGTATGCAGCACCCGGACTTTCGCGAAGCCTACGAGGCTTTCGCCGCGAAGCGAGAGCCCCGCTTCGCGGGCGTAAACCGTGACAGGTGACAAGTGACAAGCAAAGCTGCTTGTCTTGCTCGTCACTTGTTACCTGTCACTTGTCACGGCTCTTATGGATCACTTCATCGAACATACGCCGTTCTTCACGGACGATCATCGCCGCCTGGCGGCGAGCGTGGCGAGTTTCGTCTGGCGCGAGATCGAGCCTTATGCGGCGCACGCCGACGAGGCGTCGGACGAAGACTTCCGCGCGCTCGTCGCGCTGCTCGCGCAAGCCGATCTGCTGCGCTTCGCCGTGCGCACGCGCGCTGATGCGCGTCTCGATGTGCGCTCGCTCTGCATCGTCCGGGAAGAGCTAGCCTACTCGTCCGCGCTCGCCGACGCAGCCTTCGTCATGCAGGGCTTGGGCACATACGCCGTGAGCCTCGCCGCGCCCGCGCACGTCCGTGAGTTCTGGCTCGCGCGCGCCGCCACGGGTAAGGCGGTCGCCGCCTTCGCCCTGACCGAGCCTGAAGCCGGATCGGACGTTTCTTCGATCGCGACGACCGCGCGGCTCGACGGCGACGCCTATGTGCTCGACGGTCGCAAGCACTTGATCTCGAACGCGGGCGTGGCGGACTTCTACACGGTGTTTGCGCGCACAAACACGCGCGCCGACGGTCGCGCAGAGATGTCCGCCTTCGTCGTCAGCTCGCGGATGCCCGGCTTCGCGGTGCGCGAGCGCACGCGGCTCATGGCGGCGCATCCCATCGGCGAGATCGAGTTCACGAACTTGCGCGTACCCGCCGAAGATCGCGTCGGGGGCGAGGGCGACGGACATCGGCTCGCGATGCAGACGATGAACATGTTCCGCCCTTCGGTCGGCGCAGCCGCCTGCGGCATGGCGCGGCGCGCGTTAGACGAAGCCGTGGCGCACGCCAAGCGTCGCCAGCAGTTCGGCTCGCCCCTCGCGTCGTACCAGCTCATTCAGGCGAAGCTCGCAGAGATGGCGACGGAGCTGGACGCCGCGCGCCTGCTCGTCTATCAAGCGGCGCATTTGCGCGACTCTCAGTCGAGCGCGGAGGCGCAGACCCTCCACCAGTCCGCGCTCACGCGCGCAGCCTCCGAGGCGAAGCTGTTCGCCACGGAAGCCGCACAGCGCATCATTGATGAAGCCGTACAGATTCACGGCGGCGCGGGACTCGTGCGCGGCTCGGTCGTCGAACGCCTCTACCGCGACATCCGCGCGCTCAGGATTTACGAAGGCACGTCTGAGATTCAAAAGCTGATCATCGCGCGGGAGTTGTTGAAGGAATAGCATTCAGCCGTCAGCCGTCAGCCAGACACTCAAAGCTGACTTGGCTGGGTGCTGAGTGCTGAGTGCTCATGAAGATCAACATCATCGGCGCAGGACCCGCGGGTCTCTACTTCGCGCTCCTGATGAAGGGGCGTGACGCACGGCACGAGGTCACGGTCTTCGAGCGCAACGCGCGGGATTCGACCTTCGGCTGGGGCGTCGTC
>JAVXVR010000333.1:0-6038 GCA_032230165.1 Acidobacteriota bacterium
ATCGATTGGACACGCGTCCACGCTTTGAGCGCGGCACGACTCATTGCCCCGTCAGCTCACGCGGGAGTTGCTTGTCCACGCGCGGGCGCGCGGGCGCGTTGGCGAGTTCCGTGGCGGTCGCGAAGACCGTGCGCGCCACCTTCTCCATCTTCTGGAAGTCGATCTTATCCACCGAATCCGACGGGCGATGATAGTCCTCGTGGACGCCATCGAAGTAGAAGATGATGGGCACGCCCTTCTGCGCGTAGTTGAAGTGATCCGAGCGGAAGAAGAAGCGGTTCGGATCACTCGGATCGTCGTACTTGTAGTTGAACCCGACGTTGAGATACGCGTTGTTGACGCGCTCACTCAAAGCTCCCAAGTCGGTGCTCATCATCTTCGAGCCGATGACGTAAATCTCGTTGGGACCTGAAAGGTCTTTATTCGCGAGGCTCGTGTCGCCCTCTTTTTTACTCCGACCGATCATGTCTATGTTGAGCTGCGCGACGACGCGCTCCAACGGGACGGTCGGGAAGCGCGTGAAATAATCCGAGCCCCACAAACCCTTCTCCTCGCCGCAGTGCCAGACGAAGAGGATCGAGCGCTTGGGTCGCTGACCCTTGGCGAAAGCCTCGGCAATCGTGAGGATCGAGACCGTGCCCGAGCCGTCGTCGTCCGCGCCGTTGTTGATGCGGTCGCCGGTGGCGTCGGGCGCGCCGACGCCGATGTGATCGTAGTGCGCGCCGAGCGCGACGTACTCGCTCTTTAGTTGCGCGTCGCGTCCTTCAAGCACCGCGACGACGTTCTGTGTCGTCGCCGTCTCAGAGGTCGAGACGACCGCGAACTTGGCGCGCTTCTGCGGCGAGAGCGCGAACGCCGGGGCGGTCTCGCCCGACTGCGCCTGCTTCATCACGTCCGCGCCGCTCACGCTCTCGCCCGCAAACAGCGCGTCGAGCAGCTTCTGCGAAGCGAAGACCGTGGGGAGCGACGAGGAGTTCTGCGCGCTCACGCGCTCGACCCGATACGAGCCGCGCTCCAGAGAGCCGCGACGGAAGCTCCAGAAGCGCTCCATGTTGCGCGTGCGCGGGACGACGATCAGCCCGCGCGCGCCGCCACGCTCGGCGTAGGACGCAGCGTCGTCATAGTCCACACCTGCCTTGCCGCGCACGTCCGCGCGCGTCATGCCGGGGAGCAGACCCGTGCCGGCGACGACCATGATCTTGTCCTTCACATCAATGCCCTTATAGGCATCAATGTTCTTCGACTTGACGATCCAGCCGTGACCGACAAAGACGAGTTGCCCCTCAGCCGCGCCCGGCGTCGCGTTGACGAGGAAGTCATCGCCGAACTTGTAAGCCTGATCGCCGAGCGCAAACGTCGTGCGCGCCGGATCAATCTTGTCGCGCTTCAAGGCGATGCGTTGAAAGTAAGTCCCGTTATCGCCCGCGGGCTTCAAGCCGAGTTGCTTGAGATCATCGGCGATGTACTTCGCCGTCTCGTCCAAGCCGGGCGAGGGCGTGTCGCGCCCCTGCCGCTCGTCGGCAGCCACGAAGGTCAGATGCTCTTTCAGGCGCGCGGCGGTGATCTGTTTCGCCGCGTCGAGCGTCGCCGACGGCAGCGTGGGCGACGCAGTTGCCACGCTCGCGACCTGTTGTGCGTGTTGTGGCGCGGAGGAGAAGGGGAGCAGGGCGAGCAGCAGCGCGAGGAGTGTCAGCTTAAACTTCTTCATTCAACCTCCAAAAAGTTTCGCCCCCGCGTTGCAGCAGGCGCGCAGGAAGGCAGTAGGTAATCTCAAATGTTACTTCGGACAAATCGAGTTTGCAGGCGACTGCGATAGTAATGTGCCTCCGGGCGAAACGCAAAAGGCTATGCGACTGCCATCCAATAGTTTTGTCAAACAATACGTTGTCAACGAAGTCAGCCCACTTTGCTTATGACTATTCTTGATAGATCGGTTCTTATTAATCCAGACAGAAAACGAGTGGCTCTCACTGCCACAACATCCGCAGAGGAGCAGGGCTGGAAAGACAGACTCATAAATATCGTTAAACACTGTTGCCATTCGTTCAAGGTTTTTGATATAGTGCAAGTGGGACAGAGTATGCTCTGCCTCGACTTTGTTGTTAAGGGCTGTGATTGCAATGGCTTAACCATCTTAAGGCGCCTAGCTACAAATTGGGGCATTTGGGTTTAGCAGTGCTTCATACGGTACTTAAGATTCATTCTTGCTTAAGGCAGCCTACGAGAAAACTGATGATGAGTATTCAATTCAGAGTAAACCGTCAGCGTGTTGAGAGCGGCTTCTCCCTGATCGAAATGATGATCGTTGTCGCCATCATCGGGGTGGTCGGCGTCATGGCGCTGCCTCAATTGATTTCGATGCGACGCGTGCAGCGTGCAGCAGCCGTCCCCTTTCTAGTCAAGTCACAACTCAGACTCGCACGGCAGCAGGCAATGGCGCAAAGACGCCCGGTCACGTTCCGCTATGACGATCAGTTGAAACAGATTTCGCTCATCAACAATGGAGTGCAGAGCGGCACCATGTCTTTGGTCGGAGATGGCGTTACATCCGCCGAGTTGGTTTACGGAGTCCCGCCGACAGCGGCTGCGCTCCTGGGCGATGGCGCAACCTTCACGCCCGTGACAGCCCCCCTCAGTCAACTCAACATTACTTTCCAGCCCGACGGCTCCGTCCTTAACGCTGCCGGGGCGCCGACGAGCTTCGCGCTCTTCTTCTATAACTCGAAAGACCCGCAGGACACGGCGACTGCCATCTCTGTCCTCGGTAGCGCCGGACGAATCAAGACGTGGAGGTACGGCACCAATGGCAAATTCGCAGAATAATGGGGCGCGCGCGGACGCGCCGTCTCTACACCGCAGTTCGGAAGCCGGCTTTACACTCTTGGAGATGGTGGTGGCGCTGGTGGTGATGATGGTCGGTCTTTTGGCTCTCGCCGCGACCATCGGCTTCGCGCTGGCTGCGAGCAATAAGGGTCGGAGCGTAACGAACACGAAGCTCTTGGTCGTCTCGGTGCTCGAGGAGATGGAAACGCTGCGCAACACCAGACAGTTGACGTTCGGGCAGATCGCCAACTCAGGGAACGTCGACAACACCGGGGCGTCGCAAAATTTCGCGGGCTTCCCTAGCAGCTTCAACAAAGTTTCAGACAACCCCGGTCCCGACGGTATTTTCGGCACGGCTGATGATGATTTCTCGAACCCGACGTTTGTTCGCGCCGGCTACACGCGCCAAATCCTTATTACGTCATTGAGCGATAACTTAAAACGAATTCAGGTGACGTTGAAGTCACCGGGCATTAACGGGAAGATGGACACCATTGTCGGCGTCAGTTATTTGAATAACGACGCGAATAGCAACTTCCTCCCATGAGGAGTGCAAGCCCCACCCCGCTCTCACGACTACAGGAGGTCATTTGATGTCTCCCTCGACTGATTCAAACGGTCAATCCGGCTTCTCGATGGTTGAGCTGCTCATCTCGCTCTGCATCATGCTCTTGGTCACGGGCTCGGTGATGTCACTGTGCCGGGACGCTTTCCGCACCAGCATCACCACTTTCGAGATGACCGACGCGCAGGAGAGCCTGCGGACGGCTCAGGAATACATCAACCGAGACCTGATCACGGCGGGCGACGGGATGAGAGGGCTCAATAACACCTGCGTGCGCTTAGCCTTCGTGACCAACTACCTGACGAAGAATCCGGGCAACAACGCGTGCGGCGCGGGTCTGGTCAACTTGCCGTTGATCCACTCGGACAACAACGTCCCGGCGGGCACGGCAGTCATCGGGGCAGTTCCCGCGACTAACGTTCGTTCCGTTCCATCGGTGACCGACAGAATCGTGATCCTTCAGCTTGACCCCGCCTTCACGCCGATCCCCGTGGCGGCGAACGCGATTACTGGTTCGGGTCTCAACATTAAAGTCAGCGCAGCGGACTTCGCCAGAGTGAACGGCGGCGAGATCTATTTCATTACCTCTTCGGTGGGCTCTACCTTCGGCACGATCACGGGTAAGAACGCTGGCACTTCGACCCTCTCGTTCGCCGCCACCGACACCTGCGGACTCAACCAGCCGGTCGTTAACGGTCCCATCGATCTTGTGTCTGGCGCGGGGACACAGGCGGCATCGATCATGAGGATGCGGATCATTAACTACTTCGTGAGCGACACGGGGTTGCTCGTGAGGCGGACCTTCGGCGTCAGCGGCAGCGTCGGATTCACTGACAGCGTGATCGCTGAGCATGTCGCGAGTCTGCAATTCCGATACGTCTTAGGTCCGGATGGCGACGGACTCGTCCCGCAACCCGTCCCTCAGCTCATCAACTCGGATCAGCAAAGCGCAGTTCGCGCTGTGGAGGTGACGGTCACGACCGAGACAGCGCACGCGGACACCAAGGGTAAGACCCAGACCATCTCGATGACCACCACGACGGGCGTGCGTAACTTACAGTTTCTCGAATCGTTGCAACCATAATCCTCCGGCATCAGCACCATTTTTCCTATACCAAAAGGAGAGGCGTTTAAGATGATCTCCCGCGAACGACAAGCGGCTCGATTTGCCGCCCCACAAACGAACCACAGCGAGCGCGGTGCGGCGCTTATCACGGCTCTGCTCATTATGGTGCTGATCGCTGGCATCTCGATGTGCGTTTTGGCAACCGTCTCAAACGAAGTCCGCATCGCGGGCTCCGACTTGCAGCGAACGCAGAACTTTTATGCCTCGGCGTCGTGCGTTGAGAAGATGACTAGCGACTTCAGTGCGCTCTTCACCCACACGATGCACCCGACGCAGGCCCAACTTGACGCCATTGCCGGGAACTACCCTCCCGAGTTGGTCGCCGAAGGCTTCTCCTTCAGCCCGACGCTTACTCCGGATAATGCCAGGCTCGCCCAGATGCGCGCGGCGCAGAACATCACCAACGGCGCGTACCCGACCGTCTCGATCCCCGACGGTCCCTTCGCCGGACTGCTCGCCTCCATCTCGCCCTATGAGGTGACTTGCACTTCGACGCAGCCCTCGACGGGCGCGCAGGTGCAGCTCCAGCGCGAGATGAACAACTACCAAATCCCGCTCTTCCAGTTCGGCATGTTCAGCAACAACGACATCGAACTGCACCCCGGTCCGCCCTTCGTCTTCAACGGGCGCATACACACCAACGGGAACTTGTACCTCAACGGCGACGTGACGATGCGCGACAAAGTGACCGTCGCCAACGAGATGGTTTACGACGTGCTGCGCAACAACAGCGTCCGCGCCGGAGCCAACGTCCGTATGGTCGTCGGCGCGATCACCGTGCCGCTCACGATGGGCAGCGTCGCGCAAGGTCCGAATCTCCCGTCGGCGGTGCCCGGCGGGCGCGGCTATTTCCCCGGCTCGCCGAACGGCACTGATAACACCAGTTGGAAGTCCACGTCGGTCTCCGCTGCACAAGCGGGACAAAGCAACCGCTTCGGCGGTCAGCTCCTGACGCGCACAACCGGCTCCTCCCAACTACTGCTGCCTCTCCAACTCGGCGGCAGTCCACCGTGGGAACTCATCAAGCGCAGCATCGCAGGTGAGGCTGCGGTCGATCCGATCCTCAACCAGTCGCGCTACATGAGCAAAGCGCAGATTCGCGTCATCATTGATGACGAAGCCGGTCCCGCCGACGCTGCGGCCATACCCGCCGGTCAGGGCTTACCCCTGTCCGCCTTCAACCCGATCCCGCTCGATGGCGGCAACGCCTTGCGCGTCGTCAACGACGCCGGAGCCTACGTGGGTAACCTCGACTGGAAGCAGGGAACGCTCGGTAAGCCCGCCGACACAGTGCGAGGTGTAAGGAACGACTACACCATCTGGACTGCATCCGCTGCCGGACTCAGTGCTACGGCGACGGACGCGCTCGACCCACACAACAATACTGCTCCTAGCCTAGTCTGCCCGACCTGTACAATCGTTCCCAGGGGACCTGGCGGCGGGTTCATCCCGCCCGGCTCAGGCATCAAGGGTCGGATTCTGATCCAGATCGTCGCACCCGATGGCACGACACGCGACGTGACG
>JAVXVR010000347.1:0-6947 GCA_032230165.1 Acidobacteriota bacterium
AGAGGCTCGCCAGTAGTTGGCGAACAGAGCCAGAAAGTACAGGGGCCACGTCCGCAAAGCCCTCCTTGACCAGAACGCGGAAAGCTTCAGTTCGTTGGTCGCCGCGATTTCCGAAAGCGTCAGCCTGCCGATGAGATACCCGCTCAGCACGAAGAATAAATAAACCCCCGACCGCCCCACCTCCTTGCAGAAGTAAGCCGCCGCACCGGAGAGTGGGTGAATGAAGACTTGTACGTGACAAAAGACCACCAGGATGATGGCAACGGCTCGTATCCCGTCAAGGGAAGGGATACGGTTTACGTGCGACGGGAGAGCGTTGCCTCCGCTTGAAATGATGGACTCATCGGGTCTTTGACGGATCATATTAAAACGCTGTTCGGTGTCAGAGTCATCAACCTAACTCGACACGCGCTGTCGCGCACCTTCGGACTTCGATGAGAGACTCGATCGTTTCCGAGTCGAACTGGTCAAGCGTTCATCTCACCTCGAACAGAAGCGACTTGCTCTCCGCCTCCGATCCGTTTCTTTGCAAAGAAACTTGAGGAGAGATGCGCGGCTCCGCCCGCGCCGAGAATCACGAGCGGGACCCAGAACGGGTAGCGCAGGCGATAGAGCGTGCCGATGTTTCTGACCACCAGACCGAGCCCCACCGCTCCGGCGGCGAAAGTGAAGAACAGTAACCAGGTGGTCAAATGATGCCGTCTGTGCCAGACGCCGAAGACCGCCAGCAACTCTATGACGTAGGTCAGCAGCATCTCGAAACCTGAGAGGAGTCTGCCGGAAGAATCAACCTTCGTGCCCTTGGCAAACCACATGTTCGGGAACGGGGCGAGGAAGCCGATGACGACCGCCCTCGGAAGGTAGGAAACCATATCAGCCCTGCTCTGAAACTGCCTGTCGGTGTCGATGGTCGAGCCACTCACCTGACCGTCGTCATCCGTCCCATTGAACATATCCCGCCGCAGCTTAATACGCTCTTCCAGAGACAAACCCTCCACTTCTTGTTCCAGAGGCAGAGCCGCCCTGTCGGGCATAGTTTGGAGAGAGGTGAACGCCGTCTTGTGTTGTGGAATGATGATGATAGTCATAATGAGCAAAGCCATGCTCACAAGGTTGTACGGTAGAGCGCGCCTTTCACGTACCTGCCGCGCGATGAGTAGGACGAGTCCGAAGAGAACCATGACGCGCGCCGCGTCCCACATTGAGGTTCTCACAATCCAGATCACGAGCACGGCGACGGAGGCGACGACGCCCGCTACCACACCCTGTCGCCATGTATATTTCGTTGTCAGCAACTTGGCGAGAATGAACAAGAGCACGAGCACGGCGTTAATCAAGAGCGGGTCTTTGAGCAGTTGAGTCGTATGCAGCAGGAAAGAGGGCCACAGCCCCGTGACTACGACGGCGAGCAGGGCTGCGCGACGGTCGAACATCTCTTGAGAGAGCCTGAAGACGAGGATTAAGATCGCCAAATAATAGAGTAGGTTCAGCGGCTCGATAGTCAAAATGTTAAAGCCCGACCAGAACCCGAAGACGGCGATGAAGACCGAATACAGTTTGAGGTGAAGCGTCGAGGGTCGGCGCGCCCAAGCCGTCAGCCCTTCGCCCTTGAGCGTCTCAGCCAGCGCCTCCACTTCGGGTTGTAGTAAGTGCCCGTCATGGGCAAAAACCCCGATCCCGTAGGCGTCAAACTGCGACGGCATCAGCGCGAAGCGCCCCGTGATAAAGATGGCTGTCGTGCATGTCAGGTGTAACGCCGCCCCCAAGATGACGATAGTAAGCAGGGGTCGCCGCCGGTAAACGCTTCTCATCTTCGCGACTAATAATGAAGAGGCTCCTTTCAGATTCATCGCTGACTCGCTTGAACGCCTGCGGCAACACAACTCTACTAACTTGAATTTAAAATGTGCGCCCCATGTTAAAGACGCTTTAGATAGGAGCACGGGCGGCGGCGGCTAATATAGAATGATTATCTGTCGAAAGTCATGTTGAGTTGAGACATCGCGCAGGAACTGGCATCGCCGTGACCGCCCGCGCGCGTGCTTAGAGCGGGTGCGGTTATAATGCCGTGCGGAAAGGAGAGCGATCATGTCGGCTTATGTTGTAACTGAGATCGAAGTGCTGGATGAAGAGAGGTACGAGACTTATAAGCAACTCGTCCCGCCCTCTATCGCTGCTTATGGCGGACGCTTCCTAGTGCGCGGCGGGCGCGTCGAGACGCTCGAAGGCGCGTGGTCGCCGAAGCGCTTCGTCATCGTCGAGTTCCCCTCCGCCACGCGGGCGAAAGCGTGGTGGGACTCGGCGGAGTACGCGGAGGCGAAAGCGTTGCGTCAGGCGTCAGCTCGCACCGAAATGATCGTCGTCGAAGGGCTCTGACCCGGTGGCGATGCTCGAACGAATCGTGTCAACTCGTTCGAGCGTCGCCGCTGCGTCTATCGTCTTTTCGGTCGTTACCAGATTTGGCAACGCTTGTCGGGCGGTCGCACCATCGGGTCGCCGATCTTGCACTGGTAAGCTGTGGCAAACTCCGACATGTTCGAGAGTGGACCATTGACGCGGAAGCGCGAGAGCGGGTGCGGGTCTGTCACGACGCGGCGGCGCGCCTCTTCCGGTCGGATGTTCGCCGCCCAGACCTGCGCCCAGCCGAGGAAGAAACGCTGCTCCGGCGTGAAGCCGTCAATCAGCTTGCGCGGCTTGCCCGCCTGCGCCTTCTGGAACGCGCGGTAGGCGACCGTCAAGCCGCCGAGGTCTGCGACCGACTCGCCGACCACCAGATCACCTTTCAAGTGCAGCCCCGGCTCAGCCTCGTATGAAGAGAACTGGTTGACGACGCAGTCCGTACGCGACTTGAAGCTCTTAAAGTCTTCGGGCGTCCACCAGTCAACGAGGTTGCCTTCGGCGTCGAAGCGCGCGCCCTGATCGTCGAAGCCGTGCGTCATCTCGTGACCGATGGCTGCGCCGATGCCGCCGTAGTTCACCGCATCGTCGGCGAGCGGATCGTAGAACGGCGGCTGAAGGATGCCCGCCGGAAAAACGATCTCGTTGAGCGAAGGGTTGTAGTAGGCGTTGACTGTCGGCGGCGACATGCCCCACTCGGCTCTATCAACGGGTTGACCGATCTTGCCGAGGTTGCGGCGCAACTCAAACTCCGCGCCGCGCCGCGCGTTTTCGACGTATGCGCCGCGGCTGACGGTGAGCGCCTCGTAGTTGCGCCACTTGTCCGGGTAGCCGATCTTGCGCATGTAGGCGTCGAGCTTGGCGGTGGCGCGCGCCCTCGTCGTCGGGCTCATCCAGGAGAGCGTCTGCAAATCTTCGCGCAACGCGTCGATCAAATTCTTGACCATCGTCTGCGCGTGCGCCTTCGCCTCCGGCGTGAAAGTCTTCTGCACGTAGAGTTGACCGAGGGCTTCGCCCAGCACGTTGTCCGTCCCTTGCGTGCAACGCTTCCAGCGCGGCAGCAGCTCCTTCGTCCCCGAAAGCACGCGCCCGTTGAAGTCGAAATCCTCCTGCACGAAGGCTGACGAGAGGAGCGACGCGCTCGCGTTGATGACGTGCCAGCGCAGGTAGGTCTTCCAGTCTTCGAGCGATTGGGAGGCGAGCAGCTTATCCGTCGCCTTGAAGAAGTCGGGCTGACCGACGTTGACGAACTTGACGCCGGCGGCATTTCGCGCCGCGAGATACTTCGCCCAGTCGAAGTGCGGCGTCAGGTCGGAGACTTCCGCGACGGTCATCTTGTGGTAGTTCGCCGCAGGGTCGCGCCGCTCGACGCGCGTCTTGGAAACTTCAGCCAGCTTCTTTTCGAGATCGAAGACGGTCTTCGCCTCGTCCGCCGACTTGTCCGCCGTGTCGCCCGTTAGCTCGAACATTTTCGCGACGTGCTTGACGTATGCTTCGCGCAGAGTCTTCGAGCGGTCGTCGTCCTTGACGTAGTAGTCGCGGTCGGGCATTCCGAGTCCGCCCTGCGCGGCTTGCGCGATGACCTGCGTCGAGTTCTTAAAGTCCTGCGCCGCGCCGAAGCCGAAGACGCCGCGCAGACCGAAGCTGTGCATCCGCGCGATCTCGGCTTCTAGCCCGGCGAGGTCTGTGATCGCATTGATGCGTTGCAACTCCGGCTCGATGGGCTTCGTGCCTTCCGCTTCGAGTTTCGCCTCGTCCATGCACGACGCGTAATAGTCGCCGATCTTCTGTTCGAGGCTGCCGGGTTTTGCACGGCGATTCTTCGCGGCGTTTTCGAGTATCTCGTGTAGCACATCTTGATTGCGCTCCGCGACGATCTCGAACTTGCCCCAGCGCGAGTAGGCTGGCGGGACGGGGTTGTTCGCCATCCAGCCGCCGCTGGCGAAGGCGTTGAAGTCTATGCAGGCGTTCTGTGAGCGGTCGAGGTTCGCCGGGTCGAAGCCGTGGACGGCGGCGGGCGCGCTCGGCTTGTCAGACGATTTCAACTGCTGCGCGCCATCGGGCGCGTGCGCGGCATGGACGCTGCGGCGCACGACGAGCGGCGCGGCGCATAGGGCGATGGCTATCAGAGACAGAAGGACGAAAGGTCGCAACTTGAGAAAGCGCATGGCGGGCACACCTCACTGTGAATGATCTAGGGATCGACTCGCGGGGGAAGGTTTCTGTGTTTCCGAGGGACGCACGCATCATACCAGACGCCCTGCCGTTTTTCGTAGCGGCGCGAATAGTTAGCGAGTCTGCTCTCTCCCAACTTCTCTTTCGCGTGCGCGCAATGTTGTCATTGACTCCACATTTGATTTGTTATAGAAGCTTTGCCCAAGCACACAAACGCCTGTCGTTCTCCGTCACTGTCGAAGCAGCCGGTTCACGCACGCGTAAGGACTTCCGTCTCTGAAACAGGCGTCAACTTCCCGGAGGTGGCTCGCTTGAAAAAAGCTGTCAGCATCAACGTCAACGACACACTCCACACGCACGAGATCGAGCCGCGACTGCTCCTCGTACACTACCTCCGCGACGTGCTGGGCTTAACCGGCACGCACGTCGGCTGCGAGACCTCGATCTGCGGCGCGTGCACCGTCATGCTCGACGGTCAGGCGGTCAAATCGTGCACCGTCCTCGCCGTGCAAGCCGACGGCGCACAAGTTAAAACCATCGAAGGGCTCGCGCCCGACGGCGGGCTGCACGCCGTTCAGGAAGGATTCTGGGAGCGGCACGGTCTGCAATGCGGCTACTGCACGCCCGGCATGATCCTCGCCGCCGCGCAGCTCATCGAACGCAACCCGATGCCAACGCAAGCCGAGATTCGCCACGGTCTCGAAGGAAATCTGTGCCGCTGTACCGGCTACCAGAACATCGTCGAAGCGGTCGAGTACGCGGCTAAAAAGTCTGGAGTCTAGAGTCGTAAGTCTGGAGTCAAAGGATTTTTGTTCTTCGACTCCAGACTCCAGACACACGACTCTAGACTCGTTCTGGAGGATTTATGAGCAAGTACGTCGGCGAGCGCATCAAGCGCACGGAAGACCCACGACTGATCAAAGGGCTCGCGCATTACGTGGACGACATACGTCTGCCGGACACTTTGCATGTCGCCTTTCTGCGCTCGATGTACGCGCACGCGCGTGTGTCGAACGTGGACGTGAGCGAGGCTGTGAAAGCGCCGGGCGTGGTCGCCGTTTATACGGGGAAAGACGTGGAGAAGATCGGAGCAGTCCCGTGCGCCGCCGCGCTGCCCGATCTCAAAGTGCCGGATCATCGCGTGCTCGCTACCGACAAGGTCTATTTCGTCGGTCACCCCATCGCGGCGGTTGTCGCCACAGACAAGTACGCCGCGCGCGACGCCGTTGATCTCATCACGCTCGATTACGAAGAGCTGACGGCGGTCGTTGACGCGGAAGCTGCCGCGCGTGACGGCGGCGACGTGATTCACGAACAATTCGGCTCAAACGTCGCGTACAAACTGACCGCAGGCGAGGGCGACATCACAGCCGCGCTCGCAGGCGCGGATCGCGTCATCCGTCAGCGCATCACGAATCAACGCCTCGCTCCCATTGCGATGGAGCCGCGCGGCGTGCTCGCGCGTTACTATCCGGGCGAGGAGGAACTCACGCTCTGGTCTTCGACGCAGATTCCACACCTCATGCGCACGCAGGTCGCGCTGATGATCGGCATCCCCGAAAACAAGTTGCGCGTCATCACGCCGGAAGTCGGCGGCGGCTTCGGCTCGAAGTTGAACGTCTATGCGGAGGAAGCTCTGCTCGGCTGGATTTCGATGCAGTTGGGCAAGCCCGCGAAGTGGATCGAGACGCGGCGCGAGAACATCGCGGCGACGATTCACGGTCGCGGACAAGTCGGCGAGATCGAGATCGGTTTTAAGAACGACGCGACCATCACGGGTCTGCGCTACAACGTCACAGCAGACCTCGGCGCATATCATCAACTCTTGACGCCCGCTATCCCGACGCTCACCGGCTTGATGCTTTCTGGCTGCTACAAAATCCCCGCCATCCAGATCAACGTGACGGGTGTCTTTACCAACAAGATGGCGACCGACGCCTATCGCGGCGCGGGGCGACCGGAAGCGACCTACGTCGTCGAGCGCGCGCTCGACATGGTCGCCGACGAGTTGAATCTCGATCCGGTCGAAGTCCGCCGCAAAAATTTCCCCGCGCCCGACGAGTTCCCTTTCCAGACCGCGACGGGACTCTTCTACGACACAGGCAACTACGAAGGCGCGCTCGCGAAGGCGCTCGCCAACGCCGACTACACGAAGCTGCGCGACGAACAAAGACGCGCGCGCGATGAAGGGCGCATCGTCGGCATCGGCGTCTCAACCTACGTCGAAATCTGCGCGCTCGGACCCTCGCAGGCGATGCCCGCGGGCGGTTGGGAGAGCGCGACGGTTCGCATCGAGCCGACGGGCAAGGTGACGATCCTAACGGGCGCGTCGCCGCACGGTCAGGGACAGGAGACTTCATTCGCGCAGATCGCGG
>JAVXVR010000367.1:0-3694 GCA_032230165.1 Acidobacteriota bacterium
TCGGCGTTCCGACTTCCTACTTTTCAGTTTTGATCGCTCTTCCGGCGAGGCTCGCGACGACCGCGACGAGTTCGGCTGGCTCGACCGGCTTCGGGATGTGAATCTGGAAGCCCGCCATGAGCGCGCGCATACGATCTTCTGGGCGGGCGTAAGCCGTGAGCGCGGCAGCCGGGATTTCACCGCCACGCTCGGCGGGGAGCTGGCGCAGGCGGCGCAGCAGCGAGTAGCCGTCCTCGCCGGGCATCTCTATGTCGGAGACGATCACGTCCGCCCGCCAACCTTCGAGCGCGCGCATCGCTGCGTCCGCGCCCGCGACGGCGACGACCTCCGCATGACACTGCTTCAAGACCGTCATCAACAACTCGCGCGAATCGGCGTCGTCCTCGACGACGAGCACACGCAGACCATCAAGCTCCGGCGGACACGCGAAGGCGTCGAAGAAGCCGTCGCCGTTTGAGCCCGTCTGCGGCGCGGACGTGACTGATTCGGCGGGCGGGGAGACCGACTCGCGCGAAGCTGCGAGCAGTGGCAGCGTGACGCGGAACGTCGCGCCACGTCCCGCGCCGCCACTCTCCGCCTTCACACTCCCGCCGTGCAGCTCGACGAGGTGACGCACGATTGCCAATCCCAGACCCAGACCGCCGTGCGCGCGCGTCGGCGTCGGATCGGCTTGACGGAAGCGGTCGAAGACGTAAGGCAAGAACTTCTCGTCAATGCCCTGCCCCGTGTCGCTGACGGCGACCTCCAGATGTGAGTCCACGCGCGCGAGCGTGATCTGCACGCGCCCTTCCTTCGGCGTGAACTTGATCGCGTTCGAGAGTAGATTCCAGAAGACCTGCTGCAAGCGATCTGGATCGCCTGAGACGGGACCCGCCTGCCGGTCGAGGATGACTTGCAGACGTATGCCCTTCGCATCCGCCGCAGGGCGCACGGAATCGACCGCCGCCTCGATGGCGGGCACGAGTTCGGTCGCGCGCACGCTCAGGCGCAGCTTGCCGCGGATGACGCGCGACACGTCGAGGATGTCGTCAATGAGCTGCACCTGCGATTGCGCGTTGCGCTCGATGGTTTCGAGCGCGCGGGTGCTCGTCGCTTCGTCGAGCTGACCCGTGCCGAGCAGCCGCGTCCAGCCGAGCACGGCAGTCAAAGGCGTGCGCAGCTCGTGCGAGAGCGTGGCGAGGAATTCATCTTTGAGCCGGTTAACCTCCTGTGCCTCGCGATAGAGGCGCGCGTTCTCGACGGCGAGCGCGGCGCGGTGCGCGAGGTCTTCGGCGAAGGCGAGATCGCTTTCGGTGTAGTGGCGACCCGACTCGGCGGAGACGAACGTGATCGCGCCGAGCACGCGCCCCTGCACCGAGAGCGGCACGATCATCGCCGAACGCAAGCCCAGCTCGCGCATGATCTTCAACTGCTCGGCGTCGTGCGTGACGAGCGCGAGCATCTCGTCGGGGATGTTCGGGTAGAGTTCCGGCGCGCCCGTGCGGATGACGTTGGCGACGCCCTGCCGCTCGTTCATGTTCTGCGGGTAGCGCCGCTCAAGCTCCAACGCGAACTCGACCTTCGCCGGGTCTTGGTGCGCGACCGCGAGACGGCGCAGCGCACGCTCATCCGTCAGCATGTCCACGGTGCACCAGTCGGCGAGGCGCGGCACGACGAGGTTCGCGATCCGGCGCAGCGTCGTCTCGTAGTCGAGCGAGCTGACCAGGACTTTACTCGCCTCGGCGAGGAACGCTTGCGCCTCTTCGGTGCGCTTGCGGTCGTCAATGTCGGTGCTCGTGCCAAACCACTTAACGATCTTGCCCGCGGCGTCGCGCAAAGGGATCGAGCGCGCCAGATGCCAACGGTAGCTGCTGTCCGCGCCGCGGCGCAGGCGTAACTCGATCTCGTAGGGCTCGCCCGTCTCGAAGGCGTGCCGCCACAGCTCGAGCGTGTGCTGCAGGTCTTCGGGGTGCACCACGTCGTGCGCGTTGAACCCGGCGTTGCTGTCGGGCAGGAAGCCCGTGTAGTCGTACCAACGCTGATTGAAGTATTCGGACGTGCCGTCGGGGTTCGCCGTCCAGACGATCTGCGGGATCGACTCGGCGAGGAAGCGGTAGTGCTGCTCGCTCGCCTCAGCCTTGACGCGCTCGCGCTGCGCCGCCTCGAAGAGCCGCGCGTTGTCCATCGCGACGGCGGCTTGCGCTGCGAGCCCTTCGATGATGCGCGCCGCGCGCTCGTTGAAGACGCCCTCTTCGGGATGACCGAAGAAGAGACCGCCGTAAACTTCGCCTGAGCGCGAGACGACGGGCACGGCGAGGTAGCTCGTCACGGGCAGGTGACCTTCGGGCATGCCGTAGTACGGCGAGTTCTTGCCGTAGCGCGGGTCTTTCTTTACGTCGTCGATGCAGACCGTGCCTTCGCCGCTGAAGGTCGGCGCGAAGATGTCTGTGTTGCGCGGCATCGGGAAGTGCGCGAATGCCTCACGGGGGACGCCGGAGAGCGTGTAGAGCATGTAGGATTCGCCGCGGTCGTCAATCAGGTTGTAGAAGAACGAGCCGAAGTGAGCGTTCGAGATTTCCGTCGCTGCGTCCGTCACCGTCTGCACGAGTTTGTGTAGATCGAGTTCACCTGCCAGAGTCTGACCGACGCGGTTGACCGTCTCGATGATTTCCGATTGCTCGCGCAGGCGCTCCTCATCGCGCTTGCGCTCGGTGATGTCGCGCACAATCTCTAGGATCGAGGTCACGTCGCCGCGCTCGTCCCTGACGGTCGCCCATCGAGTTTCGACGATAATCTGCTCGCCGTCCTTGCGCGTGTGCCTGAGTTCCCCCTCCCAGTAGCCGTCGCGCCGCAGGCTGTCGTAAATCTCTTCGAGCGGGATGGGCGTCTCTGTCTTCAACAGCTCATGCGGCGAGCGCCCGAGTGCCTCCGCCCTGGCGTAGCCGTAGGTGCGCTCCGCGCCCCGGTTCCAGAGCGTGATGGCGTTCTCCGCGTCGCGCAGAAAGATCGCGTCGTACGCCTGCTCGATGACCTCCGACTGCTCGCGTAGCGCCGCCTCGACTCGCCTGCGCCCGGTGATGTCAATGGAGACGCCGACGACGCCGACGACCGTGCCGCGCTCGTCGGAGATGGGCGTGTCTGTCACCATCGCGGGGAACGTCGTGCCGTCCTTGTGCCGCACCGTGAACTCGCCCGCCCAGCTCTCGCCCGCCGCGACGCGCGACATGATCTCTGCGGCTTGCTCGCGCGTCGCGTCGGTCGGCGTGATTTCGAGAATATTGCGACCTATCGCTTCCGCCGCCGACCAACCGTAGAGCTTCTCGGCGAATTTGTTCCAGTAGGTGATCGCACCCTGCGCGTCCGTCGCGACGACCGCCTGCTCGACCGTGTCGAGCAGTTGAGCTTGGAAGCGCAGCGCGTCCTCCGCTCGCCTGCGCTCGCTGATGTCGCGCGTGAAGCAGCGCGTATGGACGAACCGCTCGCCCTCCCAGTAAACGTTCGAGTTGATGGCGACGTGGCGGATCGATCCGTCCTTACACTTGAGCCGCGCCTCGTAGCCGTGCAGCTCTTCGCCGCGAGTGAGCCGCGCGAGAATGTCTTGGATGGCGTCCTTGTCGGCGTGGAACTCATTGATGTGGTGACCGATGTATTCGTCGCGCGTGTAGCCGAGCAACTCCAGCTCGGCGCGGTTCGCCCAGAGGATCGTCCCGTCGGC
>JAVXVR010000376.1:0-13168 GCA_032230165.1 Acidobacteriota bacterium
GTTGTACTCCCCGCGAGAGGTTGGATAGCCGCCGAACTTAAATTATACGCCCTAAAGGGCGTGTTATTTTACGCCCTTTTTTCCATATAATCTGCCGCCGTCTGTGTTGCCCCCTTGAGAGATAAAGACTTAGGGACATGCTCGGTTGATTATGCGGCTTTAGCGGGTGTAGATTATGTGGCGCTCTCACACCCTTTCAAACGAGGCATCTCACCGTGCCGAAACTACTTGACCAGACGCGCGACTGCATCCGCGTCCGACATTATAGTATCAGGACTGAAGTGACTTATCTGCGCTGGATTAGAGACTTTATCATCTTCCACCGCAAGCGACATCCTAAGGAGATGGGCGCGCCTGAGGTTCGCAACTACCTCTCTAACCTCGCCGTCAAGCGTAACGTCGCAGCCTCCACGCAGAACCAGGCTCTGTCCGCAATCTTATTCCTCTATCGTGAAGTGCTTGATATTAAACTCGACTGGATCGAGGGCGTCGAGCGGGCGAAGAAGACCGTCCGCCTGCCCGTCGTCTTCACGAGAGATGAGGCGCGTGCCGTGCTCACGCGGCTAGACGGGACGAAGTGGCTAACGGCAAGCCTCCTATACGGGGCGGGCTTACGATTGATGGAGTGCATCGGCATGCGCGTTAAAAATGTTGACTTTGCGCAGAGCCAGATTGTCGTTAGAGAGGGGAAGGGCGGCAAGGATCAGGTCACGATGCTCCCACAATCCTTGATAGAACCTCTCAGGATTCACCTCGAACGGGTCAGGAGCCTTCATGGACAGGATTTGAGGGAAGGTTTCGGGGATGCGATCTTACCTCACGCGCTCGCCCGAAAATACCCGAATGCTGGAAGGGAATGGGGCTGGCAATATGTATTCCCTTCCGCACGTCGCTCGGTTGACCCACGCACGGGGATAGAGCGGCGGCATCATGTCTTAGAGACAGCTTTACAGAAAGCCGTTAAGCAGGCTATCCGGTCGGCGGGGATCGATAAGCCAGGGAGCTGTCACACCTTTCGTCACAGTTTCGCCACTCACCTTCTGGAAGACGGCTACGACATCAGGACGATCCAGGAGTTGTTAGGGCACAGTGACGTGAGAACGACCATGATCTACATGCACGTCCTAAATAAAGGCGGCAAGGGAGTGAGGAGCCCGATAGATAATTGAAGTTGGCACACTATAGGCACACAACAAAGAAAAGGGCAGCTCAGCGGCTGCCCTTGACTTATTGTGTTTATTGGTACACCCGGCAGGGCTCGAACCTGCGACCTTCTGATCCGAAGTCAGACGCTCTATCCAACTGAGCTACGGGTGCGCGGGCTTCTGCTCGGAATGGAGCATAGGACGCGCGGGCTTATTTGTGCGCGCCCGCGTTGGCGTTCGTTGCGGCGGCGTTGGTATTAGACGCGCCACCCGTCTCCGGTGTTGACTGGAACTCGTGACGGACGAAGCGGGCGAGTCCGCTGATCTGGTCGGGCGTGAGTCGTTTTTCAAAGGCGGGCATCCCTTCGCCGCCCTTGCTGATCTTTTTGACTAGCTCGGCGTCCGTGTGCTCGCGCGCATGGTGCGATTTCAAGCTGGGGACTTTCAACCTTTCGCCATCAATTTCGGCGACGCCGCCCTCGCCGCTTTCCTTGTGGCATTTGATGCAGGTCGCGTTGTAGGTCGTGCGCGCGGCGGCGAACTCGTCCGCGCTCGCGGCGGGCGCAGAGGCGTTGGCGGACGCGGCGTTGACGGTTGCGGTGCGATTGGTGTTCGTGACCGTGGCGGTGTTTGTGTTCGAGGCGCAGGCGAGCGCGTAGAGGGCGCTGGCGGAGACGAGGAGGGTCAGCTTGAGTCGCGTCATGGAAGTGTTGATCTCCAGAAATAGTTGATTGTTCGTTTTCAGAAAACGGCGCGAGTATAACGCACGCAGGGCGTGGTTGGAAGAGCCAAGCCTTCGCGTTGGCTGGCGCATCACGCGTAATTTGTCGGCGACAAATCGCGTCGTCGCGCGTGGCGAAAAGAGTCGCCGCGGCGGTTTGCAATCTACCGTCCTTCGCCGCACAATAGCACGCGCATCGCACGCCGCTCGCGCGCCTCTAATCCGACATCCTTCCAGCGCCCGCGCGGCTTTCGCAAAACGTTTCCCTTGATTGAGGAAGATCGCGTCATGAGCACAGACAAAGTCCCACCCGGCGGCGGCGGAGGAGGCGGCAATCGCGGCTCGCTGCGGCTCGCGGAGCGCGGCGAGCAGGTCGTCGAAGAGATACCGAAGCAGAGTCTCCCGCGACAGTTCGTCAATTTCACGTTCTACTCGGTGCGCCCTGAATGGCGACTGCTCGACGAGGCGGAACGCGAAGCGTCGAAGCGTGAATTCGTCGAGGCGGTCGAGTCGTTCCGCGGCGAGCTGCTGCTGAACACCTACTCGATCACCGGCTTGCGCTCGAACGCCGACTTCATGATCTGGCGCATCGGCTACTCGCTCGACCCCGTGCAGGACATGACGGCGCGTCTCCACCGCACGACGCTCGGTCGCTACCTCGAAGTGACGCAGTCGTTCCTCTCGATGACGAAGCGCTCGATGTACATCGATAAGGACAACCCGGAGCACGTCGAGGATCGTCTGCACATCGTGCCCGGTCGGGCGAAGTACCTGTTCGTCTATCCGTTTGTGAAGACGCGCCAGTGGTACGTGCTTCCCGTCGAAGAGCGGCAGGAGATGATGGACGACCACATACGCATCGGGTCGAAGTACCGCTCGGTCAAGCTCCACACGACCTACTCCTTCGGGCTCGATGATCAGGAGTTCGTCGTCGCTTTCGAGACAGACCAGCCGTCGGACTTTCTCGATCTCGTGCAGGAGCTGCGCGAGACGAAGGCGTCGAGCTTCACCCTGCGCGACACGCCGATGTACACCTGCCGCCAGCGCACGCTCGCCGAGTGCCTCGGCGCCCTCGGTTAGAGAGTGCGCTGCGTGGCTCGCGACGCGAGTTAGAACCAAGTCCGATCAACGATGAATTTCAAGGCGCGGCGGATTGTGAGACGAGATCATAAACGCCGCGCCTTCGTGTCTGCGCCGCCGCGGCGCGTGGTGAGCCATGCCCTGCGTCTCGCCCTCATCATTTCATTCCACGTCACTTGCCTCGCGCAGCCGCCGCCGCACGCATTCAGCCCCGCGCAGCCCGCGCAAGCGTCATCGCCATCGCAGACCGCTCCCGCCGAATACTTGTGGTACGAGGCGGAGAACATGCGTGGCTTCTCGACCGACAAGTTAAACAACCCGGTCATCAATGCCTCGTGGGTGAACCCTTCGCGCGCGCAGTCGCCGGGCTGGGGCATGAACGGACCCGGCGTCTCCGCCGAGTGGACGCAAGGGGGCGAGAGCGAATGGAACTCGGCGGCAGCCAGCGCAGACGAGACGCGCGCCACGATCTCGCAGGAGCTGCAAATCCCGCGCGCTGGCTCATATAGGCTCTGGGTGCGCTACGCCGATTGGACGGGGAAGGCGGAAAACTTCGCCGCGACCGTCGCGCAAAATGATCGCATCGTCGCGCGCCGCGAGTTCGGAGCGCGCGACGTGTTGGACGCGCACGACGAGACGGCGATGTACTGGGGCTGGGCTTTCGTGTGGGATGCCGCGCCTGTGGTGGAACTGCAAAAGGGGAAGGCGGTCGTCTCGTTCGAGATCACGCGCGCGGCTGAGGCGCGGCGTCACGTAGATTGTTTCTTGCTCACGAATGATGCGGCGTTCACGCCCACGGGTCGGCAGAAGCCTGAGTTCGCCGCGATGCGCGTGCTGCGCGAACAGTCGGCGCGCGCCGCGCGGCTCGAACCGCTCGTCGGCGCGGACTCATCCGGCGTCGTGCCCGCCGCGTGGCGCAGACCCTTGCTTGCCGGGCGCGACTTCCTCATCCCGTGGAACATCTCGAACGAGTTCTGGTCGAGCCTCGATAAGCCGCCCGCAGAGCGTTCACTCTTCCCGTTCAACGCCGAGACGCCGGAAAACTACGTCGCGACCTACAAGGGCGCGCGCGACGTGCCGATCTTCTCTTCGCCGCTCGTCGTGCCCGCCATACACATCAACGATCTGCCGAAGCTCTTGCAGGAGGGAACGCCCTTCGTCCGCTACCTGCGCGAGACACACGCGCCATTCGCCGTCAACATCAACTATGGTTCGGCAACGATGACAGAGGCGGACGGGCAGGCGGCGTGGAAGTTGTTGACGGGTGATCTGCGCGGACAGTTCTTAGGGTGGATATCGGGCGAGAACGTCGGCTACGTCTGGAATAGTAACGACGTAGCTGCGCTCAACCTTTCGTCGTCTATGTCGCGCCGCGACTTGCTCGAAGCCAACCGCAAATATTTCACGGGCGCGCTCGAAAAAAAGTGGGCTGATCTCTTTCACACGCAGACCGGCGCGCTGTGGGACAAACTGATCGTCGCGCAGGCGACTTCGAGCACCTACTTCGCGCACGCGCTCGCGCGGTGGGGATCGAAGACCATCGGCATGGAGACCGCCGCCGTGATGCCAAGCACGGGGATGCGGATCGCGTTTGCGCGCGGCGCGGCGCGACAGTACGGCTCGACGTTTCTCTACTACCACGCGGCGAACTTCGGGGACACGGCGACGAGCTTCACACGCCAGCAGAATTTCGCCGGACCCAACTCCTTCTACCACACGCGCTACGGCGCGACGATGGGTCCCTCGCTCTCCTGGTATCGCAAAAGTTATTACCTCTACTACATGGCGGGCGCATCAGCGATCTACTTGGAACAGGGCTTCGATCAGTTCTTCAAGCCGGGACCGGGCGAGCACCCGTTTCAACTGAACCCGCTGGGTCGCATCACGGATGAGTTCGTGCGCTTCGCCGACCGCCACAAGGATCGCGGCACGCCCTACACGCCCGTCGCCTTCCTGCTCGACCCGGCGCACGGCTGGGACGAGACGGACTACCCGCAGTGGTCATACGGGGTCGTCCCGCAGGAGCGACACGACCGCGCGCTGCGAGAACTGTTCGGCGCGGCTTACTACCCCGCGCTCGTGACAGAGGGCGAGCCCGCGACGGCGGATAGACAGGCGTTCGTCAACGGCATGTTCGGCGACATCTTCGACGTGCTTGTCGCTTCAGACGAGCGGCGCGATGCAGTTGCCGCTTATCGCGCGGTCGTCGTTGGCGGTCGCGTCGAATGGTCGCCCGCGTGGGTCACAGAGTTGCGGGATTATGTGACGAAGGGCGGCGTGCTCGTCTTGAACGCGGCGCAGGTGAAGGGTCTGCCGGAAGACTTGCTGGGCGTACATCTGACGGGCGCGACTGCCGAGGCGGACGACGCAGAGTGCCTGACGCCAAACGAGACGGGCGTGAACTTGCGCGGCGGCGTGTTCGAGCTGGCGCGCGTCGAGCCGCGTGGCGCGCAGGTGTTGATGAGGACGCGCGCGAATGATCCGCTCGTCACGGTGAACAAGGTCGGTCGCGGTCGCGTGATCTTCTGCGCCGTGCCCGATCTGCTCGGAGAAGACGAGCGGCTCACGCCGTCGGCAGCGCACCTGCTCGCGCACCTCGCGGCTGACGTTGTGCCGGTCGAAGTCGCGGGCGATGTGCAGCATCTCATCAACCGGACGGATCGCGGGTGGGTCGTCACGCTCATCAACAATCGCGGCGTCTATAAGCCGCAGCAGGGGATGGCGCAGGTTGATCGCGCGGCGTCGGTCGAGGTCGAGATCGGTCTGCGGGGTAAGGGAATCGCGCAGGCGCGCGAGTTGACTGCCGACGCGCCGCTCGAAGTCGCAGGCGCGGGCGGGCGGATTCTCGTCAAGGTGCGCGTGCCGCCGGGCGACGTGAAGATCGTGGAGTTAACGGAGCGGCGTTAAATCGCCGGCGGGGTTCAGAGGGAAGAATGGACAGGATTTACAGGATTGACAGGATTCTCAGATAGAAAAGCAAGAACCGTTAACGGGTCGTTGCTGATGTTTAGTATCTTAATCCTGTCAATCCCGTTAATCCTGTCTAGTTATTGCCTGCCGTTGCTTTTGCGCGCCGGATTCTTTTAGGATAGCGCGTCCCGTCGGTGACGAATTTCTCACACAGGGAATCAAGGGGATGAAGATCGCGCGCAAATTTCTCATCAACGGGCGGGTGCAGGGCGTCGGCTATCGCTTCTTCGCGCAGCGCGTTGCCTCGCGCCATCAGGTCACGGGCTACGTACGCAACCTGCGGGACGGTCGCGTCGAAGTCCTCGCTGAGGGGACGCCCGAATCAGTCGAGGGCTTCAAGCACGATCTCGCCGCCGGTCCCGAATACGGTCAGGTCGAACAGGTTGAAGAACTCAGCCTCGAACCCACAGGCTCTTACGTCTCATTCAGGATCGAAAGGTGAAAAAGCATTCAGCACTCAGCAGTCAGCCCTCAGCCGATCCGGTTTTGCTGACTGCTGAGTGCTGAATGCTGAGTGCTCCCATCATGGACGATCTCAAACAACTGATCCGCGAGGTGCCGGACTTCCCCAAAGCCGGCATCAACTTCTACGACATCACGACACTCCTCAAGCACCCCGAAGGCTTGCGCCGCACGGTGGACGCGCTCTCCGCCGAGTTCAAAGGCGAGAAGGTTGACACCGTGATCGGCATCGAGGCGCGGGGCTTCATCTTCGCGCCGGCGGTTGCCTACCACCTCGGCGCGGGCTTCGTCCCCGTGCGCAAGCCGAAGAAGCTACCGGCAGAGTGCGCGTCTGTCTCTTACGAGTTGGAATACGGGCAGGACACTCTGGAGATTCACCGAGACGCGGTCGGAGAAGGTCACCGCGTCCTCATCGCCGACGATCTGCTCGCGACGGGCGGGACGGCGAAGGCGGTCGTCGATCTGGTCGAAGGCTTGGGTGGCAAGGTCGTCGGACTCGTCTTCGTCGTCGAATTAGAGTTCTTGCCGGGTCGCAAGAAACTCGAAGGCTACGACGTGCGCTCGCTGCTCAAGTATCAGTCGTAGGGCGGGCTAGACTGCCGCGCTCGCGTCTGTTAATTTCGTTGCGCGTGCTCCCGTAGCTCAGTGGATAGAGCACCTGCCTCCTAAGCAGGGGGTCGCAGGTTCAAGTCCTGCCGGGGGCATCACTTCTTTTTACCAAAGCAATGTTCAAAAGCGAAGCGGGCGAGTCTCATTCGGACTCGCCCGCTTCGTTCATCACGATGAGTTAGACTTGATGCTATCAAGCTTCGGCGAGCGTGTAGTTGAAATTGTGCCTTGTCCCCGCAGCTCTCATCTCCGTGGAGTGAACCGGGGACGCCGATTCTCGTCCGGCGTCCCCAAGCTCACTCGGAGCAACTCCTCACTTGAATTTGAAGTTTGCGCGGTGAATGCTGCCGTCCTTCAACTGAACCACCAACTGACGGCACGTACCCGCCCACGCGGGGTCTGTCTTCCAGACGTAGTTGTACTGGTCGCCGCCGAAGTTGAGGCCACTTCCGCCCGATGTCACGGTGCTCTGCAAGGTTACCGGGGGACCAGACGAGCCGCATGCGATTTGACCAGAAGCCGGGAAGCCGGGGGCGAATATATTCAGCCCCTTGTTCCCGCCAAGACTGAACTTAACGGGAATCGCCCTGCCCGCATTTTCCGAATTGAGTGCCGGCAGATTATCAATCGGTTGGAAGAATCCCGTGAAGCTATAGAGCACAGTCACGGTAAAGCTACAGGTTGAAGTGTTAGTGCCGTCACTCGCCGTGCTGTTCACCGTGGTCGTGCCGACGGGGAAGATGGAGCCGGAGGTCGGGCTACTGTTGACCGTCACGCTCGCCGAGCAGCTATCCGTAGCGGTCACGGCGGGGTAGCTCACAGCCATTGAGGTGGCTATCGAATTCGGCGGCAGCGTGACGGCGACGTTGGCTGGACAGGTGATGACGGGCGCGGTGGCGTCCACGACATTCACCGTGCGCGTGGCTGTGACCATGTGTGCGCCGTCGGTCGCAGAGTAAGTGATGGTATAGGGTCCCGGCACGTCGACGTTAACGCTGCCCGACGGGGTGACCGGAACGATACCGGCGCAACTGTCCGTCGCCGTCGCGCCCGGGTCGGAGAAGCTGGTGTGACATTCGACCGTCATCGGGTTATCCCCGGCGAGGTTGATGACGGGCGGCGTCGTATCCACGATGTTGACAGACACGTCATCGGAATTGGAGCCTCCGCCCGTGTTCGTAACGGTCAGCGTGATGTTATGCGAGCCCGACGGCAATGAGACGATAAGGGTCGCGCCTGTGCCGAGCGTGGTCGCTCCTTCTTTCCACGTGTAAGAGTTGATCGTTCCGCTACCCGGCGTAGAGCCTGTGCCGTTCAGCGTGATGGATGTTGTCGCGCCCGCACACTCTGGGGTCTGATCCGTCCCCGCGTCCGCAACCGGGGAAGCTGCCGCGGTGCCGAACTTCTGGACGCGGTCGTTGCCCGAATCCGCGACATAGACGTTGCCCGCGGAATCTACCGCCACGTCTCCGGGGGAGCTGAACTCGCCATTGCCACTGCCCGCGGTGCCGAAGGATTCAATGAACGCGCCGCTTGAGTCGAACTTCTGTATCCGGTTATTACCCGTGTCGGCGACATAGACGTTGCCGGACAAGTCCACGGCGATGCCTTGCGGGCTGGTGAACTGCCCGTTACCGGAGCCGGTCGTGCCCCATTGAGTGATGTACGCGCCAGACGAGGTGAACTTCTGGACGCGGTTATTGGCTGAGTCCACGACATAGACGTTGTTGGACGTGTCAACGGCTACTCCCATCGGCGTGTCGAACTGGGTGTTGCCCGTGCCGAGGCTGCCCCACGTCGTAACGGGCGCGCCGCTTGAGTCGAACTTCCGTATCCGGTGATTGCCCTGATCGCCGACGTAGATATTACCGGATGAATCTACGGCGACGCCCAGGGCGCTGTTGAGAAAACCGCCGATGGAAAACTGCCAGGTGCCGGTCGAGGTGAACTTCTGCAACCCGTGGGCGGGTTCAGAAGAGTCAGTCACGTAGACGTTGCCGGCTAAGTCTGTCGCTACCTTAAAAGGTGACACGAAGCCGCCGTTGGCAGACCCGGGGACGCCGAACTGCAATATGAAAGCACCGCTGGAGTCGAACTTCGTGACACGGTTATTCTGATCTGTGACATAGACATTGCCCGAAGTATCGACCGCTATGCCCCTGGGCGTAATGAACTGCCCGCTGGTCGAGGTGTTGGCATTCCACTTCGTCAGGAAATTGTAGTTCGCTGACACCGAGACGGCGAGGATGAGTAGGGAACTCAGCAACAGCGCGAGAAAAAGCGTGAGCCAGCCGCGTCGCCTTGAGCGCCGGCTGGACGGTGATGTTTTTGAACGAGGGGGACGTGGGGGATTTAATTTCATTTCAATCTCCTTAAACTGGAAGAAGGTGAATTGGGATGCGCGAACGACGCATTAGGCGCGAGGGAAATTGGATTGACTCGATCCTGCGACCGCAGGCTACACCCAAGCTACGCCACTTGTCCATACATAGCGTTAATTTCCTCATCGGTAAGATATCCAACCGCTAAGAATTTCCTTGTCACGCGCACGCCTTCGCGCATAGAATCCCGTTCGCTTGAAGCTGCTCCCGAAAACCTGCTTGCGAGCAAAGGGTGATTCTCTCCAATGGACACGACTGTTGAGGCGGTGCTCTATCCAGACCGCTCGACCAAGTGGGCTCGCCCGCTCTTCCTCGCCTCCGTCTCCGCAGGCTTTCCCTCGCCCGCCGAAGACTACATCGAAGGTCGTCTCGACCTGAACAAGCACCTCATCAAACACCCGGCGGCGACCTTCTTCGTCCGCGTCGCGGGCGACTCGATGATCGGCTCAGGCATACACCCCGGCGACATCCTCGTCGTTGACCGCGCCCTAGAGCCGCAGGACTCGAACGTCATCATTGCCGTCGTTGATGGCGAGCTGACCGTCAAGCGCATCTCGCGGCGCGCCGGGCGTCTCTACCTCGTGCCCGACAACTGCCTCTACGAGACGCTCGAAATCCTCGAAGACATGGAGTTCGAGGTCTGGGGCGTTGTCACCTCCGTCATCCATAACCTCTAAAGGGTCACTATGCGTCGCCACGTCTTCGCGTGCGTCGATTGCAATAACTTTTACGTCTCGTGCGAGCGGGTCTTCGCGCCTGCGCTCGCGCGGGCTCCGGTCGTCGTGCTCTCAAACAACGACGGCTGCGTCATCTCGCGCTCCGAAGAGGCGAAGGCGCTCGGCGTTTTGATGGGCGCGCCGTACTTCGGCGTGCGCGCGCTGTGCGAAGCGCGTGGCGTCTTCGTCTTCTCGTCGAACTATGCGCTCTACGGCGACATGTCGCGCCGCGTGATGGAGACGCTCGAACGGTTCACGCCGGAGATCGATCTCTACTCAATTGACGAGGCGTTTCTCGATCTCTCGCAATGCAGCAAGCGCGGACTGATAGGCGACGACGCGCTGACCGCGACGGGGCGAGAGATTCGCTCGACCGTCCGGCGTTGGACGGGCATCCCCGTCAGCGTCGGCATCGCGCCCACCAAGACGCTCGCCAAGCTCGGCGCGAACATCGCCAAACACTCGACGAAAGCCGAAGGCGTCGTCAACCTCCTCGATGCGCGCCACGTTGATTACGCGCTCGGGCGCACAAGCGTGCGAGACGTGTGGAACATCGGGGCGCGCCTCGCCAAACGGCTGAGAGACGCGGGCATCAACACCGCGCTGCAACTACGTGACGCGGACGAGCGCGTGCTGTCGCGGCGTTTGAGCGTCGCCGTCGGGCGCACCATCCTTGAGCTGCGCGGCGTCTCGTGCCTCCCGCTTGTGGTCTGCAAGCCGACGCGCAAGAGCATCATCTGCTCGCGCTCCTTCGGTCGTCCCGTCGAGACGCTGGCGGAGCTGAACGAGGCGGTCGCCTTCCACGTCTCGCGCGCCGCGGAGAAGCTGCGCCGCGACAGTCTCGCCGCCGCCGTGCTCGTCGTCTTCGTCTCCACGGGGCGTTACAGCGACGAGCGATACGACAACTCCGCCGTGCTGTCGCTCGGCGTCGCGACGAACTTCACGCCGGAGCTGATCCGGCACGCGCGGCGCGGCGTCGAACGGATTTACCGCGAAGGCTTGCGCTACAAGAAGGCGGGCGTGATGTTGTTCGGACTCTCGCGCGCCAACGCGGCGCAAGGCGGTCTCTTCGACACGGTTGATCGCGCACGCGCCGCCCGCCTGATGCAGACGCTCGACCGCATCAACGCGCGCATGGGCGCGGAGACGCTGCGCTATGCCGCCGCCGGTCTCAAGCGCGAATGGCGTATGCTCTGCGAGCGCCGCTCGCCGTGCTACACGACGAGCTGGGACGAACTCTTGCCCGTCCCTTCGCGCCGCGAGTAGAATCGCGCGGCGCGCTGCCTAAACACACAGACACGACAGCAGCGCACATCTCAACATGATGATCCGAGCGACACACGGCGAGACGTTCAAACTCTTCGCGCTCCTCGCGCTCCTGCTTGCGTGCCTGCCGCGAGTCGCGCGCGCACAGAATGACGATCTGACGCCCTTCTACGACGCGCGCGTCCTCGCCGTGCTCGACGGCAACACCTTGAGCGCGCGCAACGTGACGACGGGGCAGCAGTCATACGTGCGCCTGCGCGGGACGGATGCGCCGGAGTTGCAGCAGCCTTACGGCGCGCAGGCGCGCGAGCATCTGGCGAGCCTGGTTATGGGCAAGAGCGTGCGGGTCGAGTTCAAGGGGACTGATCGCATGGGGACGGTTGAGGGGCGCGTCGTGGCGGACGGCGTGGACATCAACCTCGCGCAACTCGAAGCGGGGCTGGCGTGGTTTCACACCGTCTACGCGAACGAATTGAGCGACGAGCAGAAGCAGCTCTACGAGGAAGCGGAGAAGGATTCGCGCGCCGCGCGCAGAGGGCTCTGGAAAGACGCCGCCCCGACCCCGCCGTGGCAGTATCGCGCCGCCAACAAGATCGGCGAAGACCCGCGCGACATACCGCAACCCAGCGCGCCCGCGACGACGAGTGTCGTCGCGGATCGCCGGAGCAAGTTCTACTACCTGCCTAACTGCGCCGGTTACCGCCGCGTGCCCGCGCGCTCGCGCGTGCGTTTTAAATCTTCTGACGAAGCCACGCGCGCCGGGTACAAGCTCGCGCCCGCTTGCGCCCCGTAATCAATCTGAACCCTCATTCGTCCGCTTGAAGTGTGCGACCGTCGCGCCGAAGCCGCCGGCTTGGGGCGGCGCGTCCGTCCAGTCACTGACGAAAGAGGTGCGCGCGAGAACCTTGCGCACCAACTCGCGCTGCACGCCGCGCCCCTTGCCGTGGATGATGCGGACTGACCGGAAGCCCTTGCGTCGCGCTTCCAATAGATACTCTTCGACGGCGCGCTTCACGTCACGCGGCGCGAAGGTGTGCAGATCGATTACGTCCGTGATCTCCACACGGACGGGTTCGGAGAACGGGTTGAATGGATCGACGTTGCTTTCGTCTGACTCGTCCTCGTCAGAGACGGAAAGCTTATCTTCCGCAAAGTGCGACTCTTCGCGCGCGCCCGCGCGAAGTGCGCGCCGCGCGCGTGTCGCAAATAATCTACTGAGCCGTTCGCGGAAACCCATCATGATTGCACGCCGCGCTTGCTGTCGCTTGCCGTCGCCTGAGTCTACCTTGACACTCGCGGCGGGCGCACCTTACATTAGCCGTCTTCCGAGTCACATAGTTTCGCGCGCAAGGGGTCAGTCAGTTCGAGGACGACTGCGCGCGCCGACTCCTGTTCATTGTTATAAAAATTTTTCGGTCGGAGAAAGGATAAAAGCATGGGAAGGCGAAACAAGATCACGGTGGTCGGCGCGGGCAACGTCGGCGCGACGGCGGCGCTGTGGCTGGCGAGCAAGGAGTTGGGCGACGTGGCGCTCGTGGACGTGGTCGAGGGCGTGCCGCAGGGCAAAGCGCTCGACATGGCGCAGACCGCACCCATCGAGGGCTACGACGTGCGGCTCGTCGGCGCGAACGGCTACGAGGAGACGAAAGATTCTGATGTGATCATCATCACGGCAGGTCTGCCGCGCAAGCCCGGCATGAGCCGCGACGATCTCTTGAAGACCAACGCGGGGATCGTCAATCAGGTGGTCGATCAGTGCGCCAAGTATTCGCCCGATGCGATCCTCATCGTCGTCTCGAACCCGCTCGACGCGATGTG
>JAVXVR010000428.1:0-3443 GCA_032230165.1 Acidobacteriota bacterium
TGATCAGTTTCTTCAAAACGTAGCGCGGCAGGAAGAAGCCCGCGCAGAAGGCGAGCAGAATCCACGTCACCGCGCTGTCGAGCGGGCGCGCGAGCAGCGCGCACGTGAGCGCGACCGCGCCGGGCAGACCCAACATCGCCGCGAAGTGAACGGCGCGGAAGGTCATCGGCGCGGACGGCGCGCGATACCCTGCCTGCATCAGTTGAAGCTGCAACTTCTTCGCCTCGGCGGCTGAAGGCGGCGCGAGTTTGTTGAACGGCGCGACCACGCGCTCGGCGAAAGCGGCGATGCCGGTCTCGTCTGGTGCGTTCGAGAGCGACGAGCCGCCGACCGCGCCCCCGCGCTCAAGCTCGCCCATGCGTCGCAAACGTTCGGTCGCCGCGCTCGCCGGGCGAAACAGCGTCCAGTACGCGCCCAGCACGAGCAGCGAGATGAAGGCGAAGGTGGAGATGGTGATGATTAGAATCATGTCAGTTGTCCGCCGTCCGTGGTCAGTTGTTTACTCCGTCTTTGGTCATTTGTTCGTTTGCTACAAGCAACGAGCGACTGACCACGGACAACTGACAGCTTTTCAAATCTTTATTCTCAAAATTTTCCGCACCACGAGCATTCCCGTGAGTTGCAAGCCGAGGGCGATAGCGATCAGGTTGTGACCGCGCGGGTCTTTCCAGAGCACACTCATGTAGTCGGGGTTCATGAACGTGACGGCGACGGCGACGAAGATCGGCAGCCCGCAGAGAATCCACGCCGACATGCGCGAGCTGGTCGTCAGGGTCTTCAAGTCTTCCATGATGCGGAAGCGTTCGCGGATCGTGTGCGCTACTTTTTCCAGAATCTCGGCGAGGTTGCCGCCCGTCTCGCGCTGGATGAGGATCGCCGTGATGCAGAATCGCAGATCGAGGAGCGGAATGCGCTGCGCGAGGTTTTCGAGCGCGAGCTTCAAAGACAGTCCGAGGTTCTGTTCCTCGTAGGTCTTGCGAAACTCTGTCGCGATGGGCTCCGGCATCTCGGTCGAGACCATGTGCAGAGATTCCGCGAAGGCGTGACCCGCTTGCAGCGCGCGGCTCATCAGCTCCAGCGTGTCGGGCAGGTGTTCGAGGAACTTGTTGAGACGCTTGCGCCGCGACCACCAGACGTGGATGAACGGAACGCCCGCCGCGACGAGCCCGACGAAGAGGATGAGGGCGAGCGAGACGGTCAGTATCGAAGCCGCCATCGCCGCGAGCAGTCCCGCCATCGCCGAGAACATCAAGAGGCGCGTGACCGTGATCTGCAAGTCCGCCTGTTCGAGCATCAGCTTGAGCCGCGCCGCGATGGGGACGTGCAGGAGCGCGCGATTCATCACGGGAATCTCGCTCATCAACTCGCTGCGCGCGAGCTGAACTTCAGCGTCCTCGACGTTCGCCGAGTGCATCAGGGCTTCGGCGAGTCGCTGGTTCAGACGCTGGCGACGCTTCTCCGACCCACGCGTCGCCACGAGATAGATGGCGTAGGTCAGAAAGAGACAAAAGATGAAAACGACAAAGGGGATCATTAGGATTGCCTCATTTACTCATTGATTCATTGATTCATTTCTTTAATGAGCAAATGAATCAATGAACCAATCGTCAATTCTCCTCGAAGAACGCACGCGGCAACTGCATGCCGTACTGCTTGAGTCGTTCGGCGAAGCGGGGGCGCACGCCTGTGGGGCGGAAGCGACCGACGACTTTGCCGTCCTTGTCCACGCCCTTGCGCTCGAACTGGAAAATCTCCTGCATCGTGATCGTCTCGCCTTCCATGCCCGTGATCTCGGAGATCGACATGACGCGGCGCGTGCCGTCGGAGAGTCGCGAGACTTGTATGACGAGGTCGAGCGCGGAGGCGATCTGCTGGCGCATGGCGCGATCAGACAGGCGCATCCCCGTCATCTGGATCATCGTCTCCAACCTGACGAGAGCGTCGCGGGGCGTGTTGGCGTGGACGGTCGTGAGCGAGCCGTCATGTCCGGTGTTCATCGCCTGCAGCATGTCGATGGCTTCGCCGCCGCGCACCTCGCCGATGACGATGCGGTCGGGGCGCATGCGCAGCGCGTTCTTGACGAGATCGCGCTGCGACACTTCGCCGCGACCTTCGATGTTGGGCGGGCGCGTTTCGAGTCGGACAACGTGCGGCTGCTGCAACTGCAACTCCGCCGAGTCTTCAATCGTGATGATGCGCTGCTCTGCGGGGATGTAGGCGGAGAGCGCGTTGAGAAGCGTCGTTTTCCCAGCGCCCGTGCCGCCGGAGATGAGGACGTTTAAGCGCGCGTGGACGCACATCTGGAACATGTCGGCGATGTCTTTGGTGATCGCGCCGTACTCGATGAGTTTATCAATGCGCAGAGGCTCCGCGCCGAAGCGGCGGATGGAGAGGACAGGTCCGTCGAGTGCCAGAGGGGGGATGATCGCGTTGACGCGCGAGCCGTCTTTGAGGCGCGCGTCAACCATCGGCGAAGACTCGTCTATGCGGCGACCTACCGAAGAGACGATGCGTTCGATGACGCGCATCAAGTGCTCTGCGTCTTTGAACTCCACGTCGGTGCGCTCGATCTTGCCGCGTCGCTCGATGTAGATGTTCTGCGGATCGTTGACGAGGATGTCGGAGACCGCCGGGTCTGCGAGCAAAGGCTCCAGGGGTCCCAAGCCGAACAGCTCGTGGCGCACGTCTTCGACCAGACGCTCGCGCTCGGCAATCGAGAGCGGCACGTTCTCGGCGGCGAGCAACCCTTCGGCAAGCCGTGAGACCTCGGCGTGGAGCTGTTCGGGCTCAAGCTGACCGAGCTTGGTCAAATCCATCCGGTTGATGATCGCCCGGTGCAGACGCGCCTTCATCTCTTGAAACGAGTGCTGGCTCGTCACCTGCGGCTCGTCGCCGTTGCCGTTGCCGCCGCTGTTGCCGCCGCGCGGGAGCAAGGGCGTCGCCGGTTGATTCGTCTCTCTGACTAGTCGTTCGCGTAGTGACATGCTGTTTGTTTCCGCTTTCCCTGTTTGGAATCCGGAATCTCAGATTCGTAATGACAAATCTCAGATCGCGGCGGTGGCTTTCGTCTTACCGATGCGCGCGTTCAAGCCTTCGTGGCTGACTTTGCCGACGGAGCGACCGAAGATCGATTGCCAGACCGTGCGGCGCGGCGCGGTGACGGTCGAGGGCGCAATCGTGCCGGTGACGCTCGACGCGATCTGTCGAATCTCGGTGGCGATGCGCGACGTGGGCTCGGACTCGACGAGCGGCTGCCCCAGATTGATCGAGTTGACCGCCGTGTTGTAGTCGCTCTGCACGTAGCCGACGACGCGCTCGCCTAAGAACCGCTCGACCTGCTTGATGTCCAGCTCGATCTGCTTCGACCAGCGGTTGACGACGATCTTGACCTTGTGGCGCGGGTAGCCGAGGCGGTCGAAGATTTGCAGCGCGCGCTGCGTGCT
>JAVXVR010000252.1:0-5023 GCA_032230165.1 Acidobacteriota bacterium
TGGGAGAAGGAGCGCGTGCTCAAGCGCACGCCCGATCCTGTGCTCGGCGAGTCGTGCCAGTTCCTCCACCCAGAGAAGCGCAACTGCACGATCTACGAGTCGCGCCCGGCGGTCTGCCGCGAGTATCCCAACCGCGCGCGCTGCGCCTACTACGATCTCATACAGTTCGAGCGCGGGCAGCAGAACGACGTGAACACGCTCCCGCTCGTGCAGATCACCTTCCGCGAGACGAAGAAGCGCGAGGGCGCGGACAAGAAGTCGGGGGAGCGGGTCTTGGAGTGGACACCTGAAAAGCCGTGAATCGCCAATCGTCAATCGTGAATGGGAAGCCGTGAGTTCTTCCGATTCACGATTGACAATTGGCGATTTGCGAGCCGGAGGCTTGAGAGATGGAAGAGTTCTTATCAAAGATGAGCGGGCGCGTGATCGACGTGTTCTGCGGCGGCGGCGCGAGGCTGCGCGGCGAGGTCTTGAAAGTCGAAGGGGGCATCCTCTACCTGAAGGACGACGAGGAGCAGTTGTGCTACATCGTCATCGAAAAGATCATCGCCGTATGGGAGGCGAGGGAGCACGAGCAGCGCGCGGGCTTCGTCGCGGGCAAGCTCAAATGAGTTCGGGCTGAAGCTCATTCGTCGCTTGCGCGTGGCTGTGGTGTGTCGTTGCCGCTCTCTCTACGTGCTCTCGTCGCGCGAAAACTTTGAGAGCCGACTTCCTTTAGCAGGAAAGTCGGCTCTCGGTTTCTCGCGAATGTCTCGTCCGAATTATTCCGCCACGTTCGGTGTGGAGAGCGGGATGCGTCGGTAGCCGACGATGCGGCTCTTCCAGTAGTCGTTGAAGGGCGCGTACTGCACGCCGTGGCTCGAAGAGGCGTGGTAGAAGCCGTTCGCGTCGGCGACGATGCCCATGTGCTTGAGGTTGTTGAAGAAGACGAGCGTGCCGAACTGCCGCTGCTCGTCCTCGCGCACGGGCGCGAACTCGTCCCACATGCTGCGCGCGCTCACGCGCTCGAACTGGACGCCCGCCGACTGGAAGGCGCTCCAGACGAAGCCCGAACAATCGAACACATTCGGACCGGTCGCGCCGTACACGTAGGGCGCGCCGAGACGGTTCTCGATGGCGGTCATCAGCAGGCGGTTGAACTGGAAGAGGCGCGCAGTATACAGGGAGGGCGAGACGATCTCCGGCTTCGCGACATCCGGCGTGACGGGCGCGGCTTCGGAGACGAGGAACACATCCGTCTCAAGGCGCGGCGAGCCGTCGGGCAAAGAATTCAGCGCGACTTGACGCGGGCGCGAGAGGTCGGACTGCGCGGCGGCGTTAGCAGCGAGCGTGCAGAGCGCAAGGCAGGCTGCCAGCACAAGGGGGAACTTTTTGAGAAACATATACCGGGGGAAGCCCTTCTTCCTTCTTCCAACTGCGTACTGCGTCTGGGGTATTGCTTAGTGAGGCGTGCGCTGCAATTTGTGCAGCGTCAACATCTTACAAATCAGGCGGACGCGGGACAAGAGGCAATGTGACTGTTTCGTGACAAGCCATAAAGTTTAAACAGCGTCTGAACGAAAAGGCAGCACGGGTTCGAGCAAAGAATGGTTCAACTTGAACGAAGTGTGGGGAGTTGGTACGCCTACGACGCGGAGATTGTGTTTAGAGGCTCATATATCGGCACATTGGAGCGAAATTTTTTCCTTTGCGTTTGCTGTCGTGATACGATGCCCGACCGTGAAAAGAGGTATTGGTGAGAATGTTATTCGTTGAGAGCAAGGTTCTGGATCGTCCCGTTGACGGCGCGGCGCGGACGGCGCTTTTAGAGAAACTCGAAGACCGTGGACTCACGCCGCTCATCCGCACGGCGCGACTCTTCATGTTCGACCTCGCGCTCTTAAAGTCAGACCGCGCGCGCGAGTTGGAGTCGGCGGTGGCAGCACGCACCGAGGTTGAGGGCGATGCGCCCTACGTGCGCGGCGAGTTGTTCTGCTTCCGGGACTACGCACACTTCATCATCTTCGGCGAGCCGGATGACGGCGCGTCGGGCGTCCGTGCTGGCATCATCTATGAAGCCGAGACGGTCGAGCCCGCGCAGAAACTCGAAGAGTTTTGTCAGAACGTCGGCGATGCGCTGCGACTCGCGCGAGACGGCGAAGCGACGACGGGCACAGGCGCGAACGGAGATGCGAACGGCTCCGGTGCTCAAGCCGACGCCGTGTGGCAAGCGCGTGAGGCGCGCGCGGCGGAAAGCTTCAAGGGTTTCGCGGCTGAGGGCGCGGCTCCGCTGTTCGCGACACGCGGCGAGATGGTCGAAGGCTGGCTGCGTACCGCCGGGATGCTCGAAGACTCGGAAGCGCGCCGCTGGCTCAGCCGACTCTACGAGGCGCATCAGGAGGGACGCGGCACGACTCTGCATGCGGGCGAGGGCATTGATCCGATCCCCGATCCGTTGCTCAACCGGTTCACTGAAGCCGGGCTCGTCCGCCGCGAGATTTTGGTGAGCTGCCGCAAAGCGGGTCGCGCGCTGTTCCGTCTGCCTTCGCCCGACGCGCTCGCCATTCTCGGTAACGCCATCTGTAGCGAGTGCGGCGCAAGCGTCGGCGACGAGAAGGCGGAAGAGATCGTCGTGCCGACATCTTTGACGACGACGCTCCTGCAAGACTCTTCTTGGCTGACGAATCACCTGCGCGCGATCCTCGTCAAGCTCGGCATCCCCGAACGGCAGATCGCCGCGCGCCAGACACCCACGGGCGAGACGGACGTGCAGATGATGGCTGACGTGTGCGGCGAGCCGTTCCTCTTTTTGCTGCGCGACGGCGACTGGACAAACGCGCAAGCACGCCGCGCAGCGGAAGAGCACGCACGCTTCGACGACGCGCACCTCGTCATCATCGCCACCGGCAAAGTTCAAGACGAGGCGCGGCAGCGCCTGCGCGAGCACATGCGCCGACTCGCGCGGACGGGTCGCGAGCTGGAGTTGATCTTCGTCGAGGGCTTGGACGCGGCGCATAGTGAGCTACAACCTTTGATCCAAAGAGCCAGCGACCGCGCGCTCAGTCAGGAGTTGTGGGAACTGGACGCGAGCCTCGGCATGAGCGTGGGCTTCGTGCTGGCGGCGCGCTCGCGCTTGCTGCATGGAACGGAAGAGCTGCGCGACATGGCTGCCTCCGCCGCGAGCGCGGTCGCGGGCAGCATGGCGGACTTCTAAAGTCGGACTCGCGAGCTTCGATCCCGACTCTCTTCGGGTCGAACGGATAAGCTTGTGCATGACGCCGCGCGCCACCCCCGCCGACGAAAACAGTTGACAACTGTGCCGTGCGAGCGCGAATCTTAGAGATGCCCCTCCCCGCCGTCTCAAACGTTGCCGGAAAAATTTTAGTATGAAGCTGAAAGTCGTCCTGTTGCTCACGCTGCTTGCGCCCGCCGCCTCCGTCGCGCGCGGTCAAGCGGCGCAGACCCCCACCCCAGACCCTTTCACGCGCCCGCGCACGGTCGTCGCCATGCCCGCACCGCAGTCCACACAACAGACCGCGCCGGCGCAAACTCCGACGCCCGCGCCGAAGCCGACCGAACCGACGACGCGCTCGCCTGCGCCTGCGACGCAAACAGCCGCGCCCGCGACGATACCCGTGCCAACGGCGACGACGCCCGCGCCGGTCTTCGTGCCGAGCGTTGTCCCGCCGGTCGCTTTGCAGCCCGTCGAGCCGCTCGCGCCGAACAAGATTCGCGCTCATCGCGAAGAGGCTGAGCGTGCCTTCAAGACGCGGCTCACGCCGCAGGCAATGGCAGCGCCGCCGCTCGCCTTCATCACGCTCGCCGCGCTCGACCCCGCCGACTCGAAGGTTCACCTGCTGACGCTTCCCAAAGACACCTTCTTACAGATGGGCGCGGAGACGACTCTTTACTCGTCGCTCGGCACGCCCCTGCGCGTGCGCATCGTGCGCCCGAACTACGTCAACACGGCGGTCGTCGTCTCAGACCTCACGGGTCGGCAGTTGATGCCGCTGCTCGTCGAGTACCCGATTGAGAAGTTTGGCCGCTACCGCGAGATGGCTTACTACACTTCGGCGCACCCGGCGCTCGTCTCGCCGGAGTTGGTTAAAGTCGGACAGACTTACGTCCACACGATGGTCGATCTCGCGGCGGGACGGCTCAAGCAGAAGGGCATCAACATCGCGCCAGAGATACAGGACATGGCGGAGCGGCTTTGCCTCGTCGAGCACATCGATCACGAACGCTTCCGCAACGACTCGCGTCGCCCGCTCTTCGAGGAAGTTTACGCGCTCTACGCGCTGAACGAACTTGACACTTATCGCTACTCGGTCTCGTCGGCTGGCGCGGGCGGCATGGTGCAGATGATCCCCTGGACGTACCAGATGCTCCGTCAGCGTTACCCTTCAGTCGGCTTGAACCCAGACTTCGTCGCCGGGATGCGCAATCACGGCAACGCGCTTGAAGCGATGCTGCTCTACGTCCGCGACACCTGGAGCGATCTCAATCTCGAACCCGACATCTCTGATGCGCTACTGACGGGCATCGCCACAAAGCCGGAGCTGATCGCCGCCGGGTACAACTCGAACCCCGCGAAACTCGCCTCCTACATCCGGCGCGGCGGCGCGCAGTGGCGCACGCTCATCCCGCGCGAAACGCAGATGTATTTGCAGATTCTTCAGTCGTTCGAGAGCTTCATGCCGATCAAGGCGCGCGCTCACGACGAGAAGAAGATCGAGAAGCCGACCACAACCGACGCGATGCCCGCGACGACGGCGACCCCCTAGAGTTGAAGCGTCGAAGCGACGAAGCGTCGGGGCGCGACCGAGTTGCTTATGTCAGAGCGCGGGCGCACGGCTTACGCCCGCCGCGCGGGGTGAAACGATCCAGCCCGCACGTGCGTCTCGGTGTGAGACTGCGCCGCACTTTTTTTATTGTTCCAGCACGCTAGTGCAAAACTATGCACTTTAGTGCAAGACTTTAGTTGCTACCCACTTCTTCTGGATGCTAGAAGTGCGGCAACATGAAAGAGAACCGCTACGGCACT
>JAVXVR010000570.1:0-4641 GCA_032230165.1 Acidobacteriota bacterium
TCTCTTGATCGGCTCACGGTCCGGCGCGCTACAGGCGAACTTCAGCAACTTCTGGTCGGTGCGCGGCGCGCTCGACGACTTCGGCGGCGGCTTGACGGCGGCGGCGGCGTTCGGGCTCTTCGTCGGCATCTGCGTCGCGCAAACAGGCTCACTCTTTTCGGCGGATGCGTGGAACAACATCACGTTCACCGCCGGGGAAGTGAAGAACCCGAAGCGCAACATCCCTCTGTCGCTTGCCTTCGGCACGGGGATCGTCATCGCCCTGTATCTGCTGGCTAACGTCGCCTACCTCGCGACGCTGCCGTTCGAGAAAATTCAGGGCGCGGATCGCGTGGCGTCGGACACCGCCAACGTGATCTTCCCCGGTCGCGGAGCCGTCGTCATGGCAGTGGCGATCATGATTTCGACCTTCGGGTGTAACAACGGTCTGATTCTGGCGGGCGCGCGCGCTTACTACGCGATGGCGCGCGACGGTCTGTTCTTCAAGGCGGTCGGTCGCTTAAACGACAGGCGCGTGCCGCTCTGGGGCTTGATCATTCAAGGCGTCTGGTCAGCCCTGCTCGTGCTGCCGCGCACCATCAAGCACGATGCCGCCGGGAGCATCACGGGCTACGGCAACCTCTACGGCAACCTGCTCGACTACGTCATCTCCGCCGCGCTCATCTTCTACATCCTGACGATCATCGGCATCTTCGTGTTGCGCAAGAAACGCCCCGATGTCGAGCGACCTTATAAAGCCTTCGGCTACCCGCTCATCCCCGCGCTGTACGTCGTCGGCGCGAGCATTATCCTCTTCGTCCTCTTCGTCTATCAGACGGCGACGACGTGGCCCGGTCTGATCATCATCCTGACAGGCATCCCGGTCTATCTCATCTGGCGCAAGGTCGGCGTGCCGATGGAAGGCTCGGCGCTTGAAGGCGAGGCGAGGCGCGACGCGGCGTGATGCGTCGAAAGACTTTGCAAGAAATCTGTTTCGTGGCAATAATGCGACTCAAGTATCGGACGACTTCGCTTTCACATAATTCAGACGGGCGGGGGCGAGCCTGCTTCTCGCGCTCCTTGACCCGCGGAGGTTCAACTGATGGCTAGTCCACTGTTCAGAACGAAACCACTCGCCATGCTGCTCGGGGAGATGGAGGGCGAGAACCGCCTGCGCCGCGTGCTCGGTCCCGTGCAGCTGACGGCGCTCGGCGTCGGCGCGATCATCGGCACGGGCATCTTCATCCTGACGGGTGTCGCCGCGCACGACCGCACGGGTCCCGCGCTCATGCTCTCGTTCGTCTTGGCGGGGCTGGCGTGCGTCTTCGCCGCGCTCTGCTATGCCGAGTTCGCCTCGATGGTGCCGGTCGCGGGCTCCGCCTACACCTACGCCTACGCCACGCTCGGCGAGTTGTTCGCGTGGATCATCGGCTGGGACTTGATCCTCGAATACGCCGTCGGCTCTGCCACGGTCGCGCACGGCTGGTCGGCGCACTTTCAGGAGTTCATCCCGATCTTCCACGAGGGCTGGGCGGCGATCCCCGCTAAGATTCCAGAGATGTTCCGTTCGGCTCCGTTTAACTACTGCGTGAGCACCGGCGCGGGCTGCCCGCACACGGGTTTCGTGCCCACTGGCTCGTACTTCGATCTGCCCGCCGTGCTCATCACCTTCCTCTTGACGATCGTCCTCGTCAAAGGCATCAAGGAGAGCGCGAGTTTTAACGCCTTCATGGTCGCCATCAAGCTCGTCATCGTGCTGATGGTCATCGGCATCGGCGGCTACCTGTGCTATACGGTTTACGGCACGACCAACTGGCACCCGTTCGCGCCCTACGGCTACACGGGCGTGAGCTTCTTCGGTCACACGCTGTTCGGGCAGACGGCGAAGGGCGGCGAACCCTTGGGCATGTTCGCGGGAGCGGCGATCATCTTCTTCGCCTACATCGGCTTCGACTCGGTCTCCGTCCACTCGGAGGAGGCGAAAAACCCGGCGAAGGACGTGCCCACCGGCATCATCGCGTCGCTCATCATCTGCACCATCCTCTACATCGCCGTCTCGGCGGTGCTCACCGCGATGGTGCCCTACAAAGAGATCAACATCGACGCGCCGGTCGTTGACGCCTTCAAGCGCGCAGGTCTGACGTGGATGCAGTACCTCGTCGCAGCGGGCGCGATGACGGGCATCACGTCCGTGCTGCTCGTGATGATGCTCAGCCAGCCACGCGTGATGCTGGCGCTGGCGCGCGACGGTCTCGTGCCCCGTGGCTTCTTCGGCGACATCCACCCGAAGTTCCGCACGCCGTGGAAATCGACGATCCTGACGGGCTTGTTCGTCGCCGCGATGGCGGGCTTCATCCCTCTGAGCATTCTCGCTGAGATGACGAGCATCGGCACGCTCTTCGCCTTCGTCATCGTCTGCGGTGCGGTGCTCGTCATGCGCCGGACGAACCCGAACGCGAAACGCCCGTTCCGCGCGCCGTTCGTCCCCTTAGTGCCGATCCTCGGCATCGCGACGTGTCTGCTCCTGATGTTCTCGCTTCCGGCGGAGAACTGGTACCGTCTGATCATCTGGCTCGGCGTCGGCTTGGTCATCTACTTCGCCTACGGGCGCAGGCACAGCGTCATGTCGGGCGGCGGCGGCGGCGGGCACACGCTGCACGAAGCCGCGGCACACGGCGTCGCGGGCGCGGGCTACGGCGACCCGGACACGCCCCCCGGCTCTCCGGCGCAGCCCGTTGACTCACGCGTCAAGGGCGACCGTTAACGCCGACGACGGCACGAACACTTAAGAGGGCTGAGCCGCCGCGCGGAGAACGACGGCTCAGCCCTCTCGCTTTTATACTGACGCGATGCTACGACGAACGCGAATCGGACTGCCCGGAAGAATCGTGAGCGCGAAACTCGCGGCGCGATCCGCGACGTTGTTCGCCTTCACCGCGCTCGCCTGCGTCGTCGCACACGCTGAAGCCGTGGGGCATGACGCGAACGCGGGCGCATCGCACGGGCTCGATCCGCTCGTGCTCATCGGCGTCGCCGTGATGCTCGTCGTCGCGAAACTTGGCGGGGAGTTGTTCGAGCGATCAGGTCAGCCCGCCGTGCTCGGCGAACTGTGCGGCGGCATCTTGCTCGGCATCATCGCGCTCGCGGGTGTCGGTTGGATCGAGGCGCTCAAGACGGACGGCGTCATCAGCGCGCTCGCGGAGATCGGCGTCGTCATACTGCTCTTCGAGGTCGGGCTCGAATCCGACTTGAGAGAGATGCTGGAAGTCGTCCGCTCTTCGCTCGTCGTCGCGCTTCTGGGGCTTGCCGCTTCGTTCGCGCTCGGCTGGGCGGTCGCGGCTCTCTTTCTCCCCGACTCGACGCGCCTCGCGCAAGCCTTCGTCGGCGCGGCGCTGTGCGCGACGAGCGTCGGCATCACGGCGCGCGTCTTGCGCGACACGGGGAAACTCCAGACGCGCGCCGCGCGCATCATCCTCGGCGCGGCGGTCATAGACGACGTGTTGAGCTTAGTTGTGCTCGCCGTGATGAAGGGCGCGGTCGAGTCTGCGGCGGCGGGCGACGCGGTGTCGGTCGCAGGTATAGCGGTGGTCGCATTGAAGGCGGTGGCGTTCCTCGCCGGCGCGATCATCGTGGGCAGGCTCGTCGTGCCGCAACTCTTTCGCGGCGCGGGGCGTCTGGAAGGGCGCGGCGTACTCTTAGCGCTCGCCGTCTCGATCTGCTTCGCGCTCTCTTGGGCTGCCGCCGCGCTCGGTCTCGCCGCGATCATCGGCGCGTTCGCCGCCGGACTACTACTTGAAGAGGCGCACTTCGAAAAACTTCCCCGTCACACGAAGCACGATCTGACAGACCTGCTCGCGCCCGTCAGCCAACTCCTCGTGCCGCTCTTCTTCGTGCTCGTCGGCTTGCGCGTTGATCTACGTGTCTTCGCGCGCGCAGACGTGCTCGCCTTCGCCCTCGCGATGACGCTCGCAGCGGTCTTGGGTAAGCAGGCGTGCGCGCTCGGTGTCTGGGGCAGGGACGCGAACCGCCTCGCCGTCGGCTTCGGCATGATCCCGCGCGGCGAGGTCGAGCTGATCTTCGCCGGTCTCGGCGCGACGCTCCTGCTCCATAACTTGCGCGGCACAATCGAGCCTGTCGTCTCACCCGTCACCTACGGCGCGATAGTCGCGACCGTCATTCTCACCACGCTCGCCACCCCGCCCGCGCTCAAGTGGGCGATGGCGCGCGACAGGTCAAAGAAATAATAACGGGCGGTTGGGGACGAGACGGCTGGGAGCGCGGGCATCCTGCCCGCCATGAGCGCGAAGCGCGAAGAAGAATCGCGCAAAACTCAAAGTTGAATAATAGCGAAAGGTTTGAAGCGTGCTCGCGCACGCTTTGGCGGGCAGGATGCCCGCGCTCCCAGTGCGTGAGCTTTCAACCCAGTGACGCGCGCGCTGCGGCGAGTGCTTCCGCCACGCGTGCGTGCGACGTGCCGCCCGTCTGCGATTTGGTCGCGAGCGTCTGTTCGATCGTGAGCGCGTCGCGCACGTCATCAGTGACGAGCGGGGAGATGGCGTGCATCTCCGCGAGCGGGAGTTCGTCAAGCTCAACGCCGAGTTCGATGGCGCGGAGCACGATGCGACCGACCTGCTCGTGCGCCTCGCGGAAGGGGACGCCGCG
>JAVXVR010000572.1:0-3362 GCA_032230165.1 Acidobacteriota bacterium
AAAGGCTTGATGGTCGTCGCCGTCCACCCGGACAGCGTCGCCGCGCGCGCCGACATACGCGTAGGCGATCTCATCGAGACCGTTAATGATCGTCCGAGTCTGGATGTGGATTGGAAGAAACATCTTCCCGGCGACGCTCAACCGGAACTCTCCTTCGGCGTCGTCCGCGACGGCAAAAGAATCGTGCTCAAGCTGCGCCCGCCCGCCCCGCAAAAATAGTTCGTCCCGCCGCAGGTCGTTTCCGTCCGACACTGTTCACGCGCGCTTTGCGAGTCGTCCATTTTTGAAACGGCTTGCGGCGCGAGTTGTGATACCCTACAGCCGACACCGCTTTTGAACTTCATTTCAGTGAAAGTCAGCCGGGGTGATGCTGCAAGACGCCGTCGCTTACTATCATCAGCTTTTGGAAGACCCGGAGCTTGCCGAGTCTTCGCGCGCGATGCTCGACGAAGGGCTGGAACGCTCGAAGCTCATCTTCGGCGGTCGCCCGCTTTCGCCATACCTGCGCCCGCACTTCGTCACGGAGGCTGACTTCGCGCGTGTGAGCCGCGTCTGCGAGACGATCTGGAGCGCGATCCAGAAGGTGAACGACGCGGCGGTCGCAGACCCGTCGCTTCTCGATGAGTTGGGGCTGACGGAGTTCGAGCGCGAGCTGGTCTCAATCGATCCCGGCTACCGCGAGGTTGCGCCGACGGCGCGTCTCGACTCGTTCCTCACGGACGACACGTACAGCTTTGTCGAGTTGAACGGCGAGAACCCGGCGGGCATTGCCTACGCCGATGCCGCCTTTGAAATCTTCTCCGCGCTGCCTGTGATGCGCCGCTTCGCTGAAAGGTACAGCGTGCGACGGTTTCATGGTCGCCCGCTCATGCTCGAAGTTTTGTTGCGCGCCTACACGGAGTTTCTGGGGCGCGAGCCGGAGCAGTCGCCCCACATCGCTATAGTCGATCTCAAAGGCTTGCCGACGCAGAAAGAGTTTGAGCTGTTCAAAGAGTATTTCGAGAGTCGCGGCTACCCTTCAGTCGTCGCTTCGCCCGACGAGCTTGAGTTCAGAGACGGGCGGCTGCGTGCGGGGGACTTCGAGATCGACATCGTTTATAAGCGTCTGCTCGTCAACGAGTACCTACCGATCATCAAAGAGCATCCGGCGTTGCTCGACGCATACCGTGTGCGCGCCATCTGCCTCATCAACAGTTTTCGCTCGAAGACGATTCACAAGAAGGCGCTCTTCGCCGTGCTCACGAACGAGCAACACGCGCATCTGTTCACGGCGGAAGAGCGCGAGGCGATCCGGCGTCACGTCCCGTGGACGCGCATGGTGCGTCAGGGGAAGACCGAGCACTACGGGGAAGAGATCGATCTGCTCGACTTCACCATGCGCACGCGCGACCGCCTCGTCTTGAAGCCGAACGACGACTATGGCGGGCACGGCATCTACATCGGCTGGAACACGGACGAGACAGCGTGGGCGGAAGCCTTGCGCCACGCGCTCTCGAACGGCGACTATCTCGTGCAGGAGCGCGTCAAGACGGCGCGCGAGACGTTCCCGGCCCTGCGCGCCGACGGACGGATCGAGTTCGCCGAGCAGCTCGTCGATCTCGATCCGCTTCTGTTCTACGGCAAGGTCGGCTCGGCATTCACGCGCCTCTCTTCGTCGGAGCTGGCGAACGTCACGTCGGGCGGCGGGATGGTGCCGACCTTCATCATTGACGAGAAGGCGTAGAGATACGCCGCTCGATCTTCACTGCGGGGTGCTCACAAATGACCAGAGAATTTGACACCGTGGACGAGACGCCGCAGGACGAGCGGCGACACTTCGACCGCTCGCGGATTATCGTTGACGTATTCTTCGACGGCGCGGACGCCACCGGCATCGCCAGCACGAAGGACATCAGCGTCGGCGGGCTCTACATGAACACGCAGACGGAGTTGCCCGAAGGCGGTCTCCTGACGCTGCGCCTGCCGTTTCCGGAAGGCGACGTGGTCGTGAACGCCGAGGTCGTCTATAGCAATCCCGGTCGCGGCGTCGGCGTCCGCTACCATGGGCTCTCGCAACATGATCGCGCGACGATTGAGAGCGCACTCTCCGATCAGTGACGACCCGCCAGAGCGTGCCCGCTCTCTCTCGTGGGGTGAGCTTGCGCCGCAAGTTCGTGCCGCGCTCGCGGGCAGGCTCGAAGGGCTTTACGGCGCGGAACAGGACGCGACTGCCTTCGACGCGCTGGCGGTTGATAAGCAGCAGGCGCTTCTCATCTTCGTCCAACGTCTTGATAATGTGAAGCTCTGGCGCGAAGTTCGACGCGTGACGAACGTTTACGGCGCGGGCGGCGTCGGCATGGAGTTTGTTGCCTCCGATGCGCTGCGTGCGCGGCTGCGGGAGAGCCGACGCTTCACCTCGCGCTTCGCCGCACACCGCGACACGGCGGAGGGTTTTTACGAACTGCGCCGTGCGCGTGCCGCGCTCCATTTCCTGCGCGCGCGTCGCGGCGGTCGCGAATGGTCGGCGCACTTCGATCTCTACGCGCCTTTGTCGAATCCGCTCGGCGCGTTGCGCCACCTGTGGCATGAACGCTGGCGCGGCGAGACGCCAGACTGGGAGTCGATCGCTATGACGCTCGGCTATAATTGGCAAAAATTAACTTTGACCTGACGGAATGAGGACGCTCTAGCTTCGAGTACAGCAAAGAACGCGACGGTCGTTGAAGTAAAGGCGTCGTCGGTTGATGGGGGAAGGATGCGGGACGATGGCTGACAAATACACCCTGGGCATCGAAGAAGAGTTTCAGATCGTCGATCCCGAAACGCGCGAGCTGAAATCGCACGTCTCGGAGATGCTCGACGAAGGCAGGATGCTTTTGGGCGAGCAGGTGAAGCCCGAAATGATCCAGTCGCAGGTCGAAGTCGGGACGGGCATCTGCCGCAACATCGGGGAGGCGCGTGCCGATATCTCGCGCCTGCGCTCGATCGTCTCGCAGCTCGCGCGCAAAAAAGGGCTCGCCATCGTCGCCGCTTCAACCCATCCGATCTCTCTGTGGAAAGAGCAGGAGATTTACGACGACCCGCACTACATGCTGCTCATCGAGGAGTTACAGATGGTCGCGCGCTCGCTTCTCATCTTCGGACTCCACGTCCACGTCGGCATCGAAGATCGCGAGCGGCAGATTCACATCATGAACGCGGCGCGCTATTTCCTGCCGCACGTGCTGGCGCTTTCAACTTCGTCGCCCTTCTGGCTCGGCGTCAACAGCGGCCTGAAGTCGTACCGCTCCGAGGTCTTCAAGAAGTTCCCGCGCACAGACATCCCCGACCACTTCGACTCATACGTCTCTTTCCAGCGCTACGTTGATTTGCTCCTGAAGACC
>JAVXVR010000589.1:0-32653 GCA_032230165.1 Acidobacteriota bacterium
AGGTAGGTGTCGAACGCCGTCGAGGTCATCGTAATGACGACCTGCTGACCCGCCGTTCCCGTGAAGCTGTAGGCATCGTAGAAGGAGCCGTCAATAGGGTTCGTACAGTCGCCGAACGCAAGCGTGCCGTTAACGCCGGCTGGATCGGAGCCAATCGAAGCAGTCGCATTGGCGCAGCCGAGCACCTGTGGGGTGACGCCTCCGCCCGGTGCTGCCGAAGCCTTTGCCCCGCTCGCCTTGAACTTGCCGGGACTCACGGCGGGCTGCGTCGCCCCGGCTGCGCCCGTCTGCGTTGAATCGCGCGGCGTTGCCTTCGGCGCTGTCCGAATGAAGCGCGCCGTTGCCCCGTCGCGTGCGCCGCTGAGAAACCGACTGGCGAACGCTGCGCCTTGCTTCATCTCAGTGCCGGCGATGAGGGGCAGTGCGGCGGTGGCGACGAGCAGCGCGGCAAGGAGCACGATTCTGCCGGAGCGTAGTCTCAACCTCGACGCGAGGGCGCATGTGTGTAATGAAGGCACGCGAGATTCTCAGACGGGACTTTATCGCAGGAGATATAAAGGAGATTAAGTGAAGCCGCAGATGTTAACCCGTTGACGTGGGCGGCGGCACGCTCAAGCCGCGCGTCATGGCGAAGTCCGGCGAGCGCGCGGCAAGAACGTGAAAACGTTATCCGAAATACCACCCACGGTCAAGGCAGTGCCACAGCAAAATTTGTCCGCGAAGGTCTGCCCCGCAAGCCCGCCGGTGAGCGACGCTTCAAATCGCGTCGCGCGCGTGCCACACACGGACGCTTGAGGGATCGCGTACTTGTGCGAGGAGCTGCCTGAAAGTTCTGCCGAGGACTGGGTGGCGCGCGTCGGGCGCGAGTTCGGCGAGCGGGGCGAGGACGAAGCGGCGCGCGTGGAGGCGCGGGTGCGGGAGGCGTAGAAAGTCCGTGTCGGATTGCGCGTCGGCGTAGAGGAGGAGATCGAGATCAATCGTGCGCGCGGCGTTGAAGCCTTCGCGGCGACGACCCAAAGCGTGCTCGACGCGCAACAGCCGTGCGAGGAGTTGTTCGGGCGAGGGCGGCGTCCCGTCGAGCGAAAGCTCAGCGACCATGTTGAGGTAAAGCGGCTGCTCGTCTTCTACTTCGACCGGCTCAGTCTCATAGATCGAAGAGAGGCGCGTGACAACAAGCCCCGCGTCCAACATCCAGCGCACGGCGAGGAGCAAATACCCGGCGCGGTCACCGAGATTCGAGCCGAGTCCGACGTAGGCGTGATCTGTTTCTGACAAGGTTGATTAATATTCGCGCCGCGCCAGTCGCGTGCTCGTGCTCTATCTCGCGTGCCGTCGTGTACTTGCCGTCCCGCCGTTAACATATCATTATCGGCGGGCAGGGAACACACGAGGCATGACGATCGATCTACATCTCGAACAGGCGCGTGCGCTCGCGTGGCTCAAGTGGCGGCTCTTCCGCAACGCGATGAGATCGCGACGCGCGGCTTTGGGCAGCGCGGCTTCGGTGCTCGGCACGATCCTCGCCGTCGGGCTCGCGCTTCTATTCGCCGCAGGCATCGGCGTCGCCGCTTACGGTCTGACCGACGAGACGAACCCGATGCACCCGGTCGCGATGCGCGGCGGCACGCCTGAGCCGCTGCTGCTGCTCTTCGGGCTCTTGACGATCATCTTCGTGATGTGGTCGTTCATCCCGCTCAGCACGGGGAGCACGAGCCAGTTCGATCCGGGTCGGCTGCTGCTCTATCCCATCAGCCTGCGCAAACTCTTCCTCATAGATTTCTTGAGCGATCTGACGAGCCTCGCCTCGATCTTCGCCGTGCCCGCCGTTCTCGCCGTCGGCGTCGGCGCTGGTATAGCGGGCGGAAATTTACCGCGCGGACTCTTCGCCGCACTCTTCGCGGCGGCGTTCGGCGTCGCGCTCGCAAAACTTTTCGCGACGACCGTCACCAGCCTGATGCGTCGCCGACGCGGTCGCGCCGAGACGCTGGTCGCCATCGTCAGCATCATCGCGGCAATGTCGGGTCTCATCATCCAGTTCGGCGTGCGCGCGGTCGCGGGGGCGAAAAGTTTTCCGCCCGCGCTCCTCTGGACGCCGCCCGGCGCGCTCGTGCTCGCTTTGACTTCGGGACTCAGAGAGAACGGCGCACAGACTTACGCGCGCGCGCTTGCGACGCTCGCGGTTTACGTTTGCCTGGCGACGTGGCTGACGTACCGCGTCGCCGTCCGCTCGCTCAACTCAAGCGGCGGGGCACAGAGATCGCGCGCCGTGCTCGCCGCGCAAGAGCGCGCGACGGTAAAGCCGGGCTGGCAGTTGCCGCTAGTTCCGGCGACGGTCTCGACCGTCTTCGAGAAGGAACTGCGCTACGCGATGCGCAACGCGCAGCTACGGACGATGATGGTGATGCCGGTCGTGATGACCGTCGCGCTCAGGTTCGCGGGCTCGTCGTCGCGCCGCGCGGCGTTCGCGGGGCTGCCGCTCTCGGTCGCGCCTTACGTCGAGGGCGCGCGCGCCGCGCTCGGCGTCTTCTACGTCTTCGCCATCACGAGCGCAATCACGACGAACTGTTTCGGCTACGATGCGGCGGGGATGCGCGCGTTCGTCCTCGCACCCGTCCCGCGCCGCCACGTCCTCGCGGGGAAAAACCTCGCGATGCTCGTCGTCATGTTCACGTCAGCCATGCTCGTCACTGCGGCGAACCGGATCGTTTACGGCGACCTCGGTCCCCGCGCGCTCGGCTTCACCGCGCTCGGATTTTTGTTCTATGCGGGCGCGTTCTTCTCGTTCGGCAACTTCTTCTCGGTGCGCTTTCCGAGGCGTATGCAATACGGGAAGCGCATGAAGGCGTCGGGCGTGGCGGGGCTGCTCCTGCTGCCGCTCTTTCTCGTGACGATTGCCGTCCCCGCGCTCGCCGTCGTCGCGGGCTGGCTCGCGCAGAGCGTGTTCGTCGAGTATGTTATACTCGCCGCGTTCGCGCTCATCGCCGTCGCCGCTTATTTCCTGCTGTTAAATTGGCAGGCGCGCGCGCTCGAAGAACGTGAACTTGACATTCTCGAAACGGTCGCGCGCCGCGATGAAGACTGATCGCGGACGGGGCGTGGCTCGCGTTCGAGAAAATCTGATTCCAGTGATGCGCGCTTCATCATTTTTCCTGAGCGCGCATCCGGGCGGGGAAGCTAACGAAGCGAGACCGTCCTGACAAAAATGGCTCGCAGAAAGTTTCGCGGCAACCAGCGGCACGCGTCCGAGACGGAACGCTCTTTCCAGGAGTACGTCTTCAACGCGCCCGCGCCGCAGACCTCGCGCATGGAGCTGTTGCGCCTCGCGCGCGGCGGCGAAGACACCTTCCTCGAACTCAAAGTCAAACTTTCAAACCCTGAGCGGATCGCACAGGAGATCGTCGCGCTCGCCAACACAGGCGGCGGCACCATCGTCTTCGGCGTCAACGACAACCTGCGCGTCGAAGGCGTGGACGACGCCGAAGAGGTGCGCGACGAACTGGTGCGCATCTGCCGCGAGGAAGTTCTTCCCGCACTCGTCCCGTTCATCGATCTCATCGCGTTCGACAGCGGTCGGCGCATCGTCTCGCTCGACGTTGAAGGCAAGCGTCGCCCGTATCAGACGACGGACGGTCGCTACTACATACGCGTCGGCGCGGACAAGCGCGAGGCGACGCGCGAAGAGCTGTCGGAGCTGTTAGACGAAGCGCGCCCTCTGCGCTACGAGAAAATTGCGTTGCGCGGGGCGAAGCCTTCGGACATAGACGAGGCGCACCTGTGGAGTTTCGTGCGCGAGTTTGAGGGCGATGCCTTCGACGCCAACTCCGTGACGAAAGACTACCCGACGGGCGACGTCTTGAAGCGCGAGCTGCTGCTCGCCGCCGGGCACATGGACGAGGTCGTGCCCACGGTCGCGGGACTGCTGCTCTTCGGTCGCGACGAGCGCGTCACAGAGTTTCTGCCGCGCGCGAGCGTCACCGCCGTCCGCTACGCGGGCGAGACGACGCAAGGAGCGGAGATCGAGCGCGCACAGCTCACGGGCAATTTGCACACGCTCTACGAGTCCTCCCTGCGCTTCGTCGCGCGCTACTGCGACCTGTGGGACAAGCGACCGCCGCGCGCCGCCGCCGCCGCGAGTGTGGAGAGTGAAAGCGGCGACGCGCACAAGTTCGCGCGCTCGAACTACCAGCGCGCGTCGGTCGCAGAGGCTCTGGCGAACGCGCTCACGCATCGCGATCTGGCGCTGCGCGAGCGCCCGACGCGCCTCAATGTCTTCGACCGCTCAATCGAGATCGTCAACCCGCGCCGCACCTCGGGCTTTGCGCCCCCCGCGCAGCGCGCCATCCGTTACGGCATCCCGCAGCGTCTGAACCCGCAGACCTCTGCGATCTTCACGAGCCCGGCTTACGGTCTCGACTTGCCGCGCGGCGGCTTGCCTGCGCTCCTGCGCGGCGCGCGACTCTTTGCGGGTCGGCGACCAGAGATTCACGCCTTCAACGACGAGTTTCGTTTGCGGATTTTCGGGGTGTAAAAAATAAGCTCGCGGGCGCGCGAAACGCCCGGATAAATTTTAAGGGCAGCCGATTTATGAACCGGCTGCCCTTAACATTTGGTTGACTGTGTTTGTGCCCTACTTCTTCTGCGCGTCGGCGGTCGCGGCGGGCGCGGGCGCGATGTAGAACTGCCGGTGGTTGACCTCAAACTCTTTGTCGTCGTAAACGCCGTCGCCATTCACATCAACCTTGACCTCGATCTTGTGCTTCTTGCCGTCGCGGCGCTCGCCGGGATTGTAGGCGAGGCTGTACTGGCTGCGCATCATGGCGTTGATCGCTTGGATGGTGCTCGTCAGTTCACCCTCGAAGGTGACGGGGAAGTACGCGCCGCCCGTCTCGCGCGCGAAGGTGCCGAGCGCGTTCGCCGCCTGAAGGAAGGTCATGCGACCGGGCGCGCCCGTGATCGAGTCGGTCGCGCCGAGTTGGGACTCGTACCGCTTGTAGAACATATTGCCCGTCCCGATGATGTAGATCGGGATACCGGCATTCTGCGTGATCTTGCGCGCCGTGTCGTAGTTGATCTTACTGAAGGTGTCTATGCCTGAGGCGATCAAAAGCACCGCGCGCCTCCGCCCCTGCACGCTCACGAGCCCGTTGTACTCCGCCGTGCCGTTGCCGCCTTCGAGCACAACGGCGTCGCCCTTGCCGCCGACGAGCGTGAACTTGAGCGCGTCGTAGAGATTATTCTCGCGGAAGGCGGGCTGGCTGCGCAGCAGCAGGCTGATGACTTCGTTGAGGCGCGCGGGGTTGTTCGTGAAGTCGGTCAAAGTCGTCGGGCGCATGTCGAAGGCGACGACCGAGACGTAGTCGCCGCGCGAGACGGCGTCCTGCATGAAGACGGCGGCGGGCGTGATGACCTCGGTCTTGCCCCAGTCCCAGCCGTTCGTCTGCGCCAGCCCGAACGCTTCAGTCCACTTACTGAACTCGATGACGACGGCGACGTTTAACTTCGCCTCCGGCGTCGCGAAGTTCGTGATCTCCTGCTTGACGCCGTCCTCGAAGACGGCAAAGTTCGCCTTCGTCAAATTCGCGATGAGCTGGTGGCTCTTTTTGTGGATGACGACGGCGTCCACGTTGACGAGATTCGTCGTGACCTTCTCGACCTCCGAGGGTACGTTTAAGACTTCCTGCGGCGGCGGCTCTTCTTCCTTCTTCTTCTGCTCCTCAGTCTTCTGCTCATCGGGGCGCTTGTTCTTCTTCTCCGGCGTGGTCGGCTGCGTGCGGCGCGACTGCGCGAGGACTTGCGGCGCGCCCGACGAGACGAGCGCAAGGGCGAGCACCAAAAGCAGTGCGAAGGTGCGACGAGAGAGAGCAGCTTTCATGACTTCAAAACCTCTTCGAGACTTCTTCGAGACCAGGGCGGGAGACGTTTCAGCTTTGCTATAAGAATGATAGTAAGGCTCGCCCGCACGGAGATGCAAGAAGTAGGATGCCTAAAAACAGAGGTTAGATGTCAGAGGTCAGAGGTTAGAGGTTAGAGGTTAGACTAAAAACAAAAGACGCGGCGCGCATTATTTCGCGCCGCGTCTCTACTAATCTCTAATCTCTAACCTCTGACCTCTGCTTTTACGGTCTGTTTCCCGCGACCGCCTCCGCCTCGACCGTCACGTCGTAAGCGCCGGTGTTGTCGTTCAGATTTCCTTCGTTGACGCCGAGGAAGAGCCGCCCGTCGCGCTGTGCGATGAACTCGCGGTTCGCGCCGATGAAGATGAAGTCGTCGTTGTCGTCGCCGATGACGGCGATCAGTCCGCCGGTCGGCTGGTTACGCATCAGCTTGTCGCGGTCGGCTTGGGCGGGCAGCCCCGTGGGCGTCGAGAAGATGCCGCCGCCGAGATTGACGCGCCCCTGCGCCGTGAGGCGCAGGCGCTGACCCTTTCGCACCATCAGACCGGAATCCGTCCAGCCGTTCGAGGCGTTGTCGGCGCGCACGCGCAGGCGGATCGGGAAGAAGATCGGCGACGCGCCGCCCGTCGGGCGACTCACGCCCGCGTCATTCGGTTGCGTCGTCGTCGTGTTGCGCGGCGAGGCTTGCGGCGCGGGTCGGTTGTCGGCGGGGAAGGGCTGCGAGTTGTTCGTGTCGTTCGCGGCAGCGTTATCGTCCGCCGGATTGTTCGCGTTCGCCGCTGCGGCAGCGTTGTCGAACTCGATGGACTCCACGTCCTCCGCGTAGATCGTGATGCGGCTGCGGCGACCGCGCGCGCCGCCGATGAGCACGGTGAACTGTTGATCCTTGTAGCCGATGATCTGACCGCGTATGACCGAGCCGTCGCGCAGGCGCAGCGTGTCGGCGAGGGCGAGCGCGCCCGAAGAGGCGAGGAGCGCGAGCGAGAAGACCATGGCGGCGAACTTCCTGAGCATTATGATTCCTCCGAGGCGGATCGATTCGACTATCGGACGTTTACCAGACAGAGGCGCGCTTTGGCAAGCGGGAGAGAGTCAGCCGCACAGATGGCGCGAGCGTGGCGCGCGGTTGCCTGAAAAGTGAGGCGCGAACCCACCGCGAAGGCGCGTGCCGCCCCGCGCAAGAGAAAAAGGCTGGCGCGATTCCTTCGCGCCAGCCCTCAATGTTCGACGGCAGTCAGCCGCGCCTCACTGCATCATCAACGCGCCGCCCGCCCGCTGTGACGCGCATCAGCGCGCGTCAGTAAAGATGACGAGAGGGAGTGCGCGCCTGATAGCACACTCCCTCCCGTCGTTTGGTTAAGGCAGCGTTTCGAGGGTGACGAAGAAGCGGAAGCCGCCCTGTTGCTGCACACCGAGCAAGAACTGCACGTTGATGGACGCGCCCGGGGCGAGCGGCGTCGCCACCGTGATCGTCCCTGCTGCGAGCGTCGAGTTATAGCCCCCGCCGATTGTCTGCGTGGGCGGCGTCTCCAGAGTCAGTCCCTGCACAGTGACCGTCCCTCCGCCGCATGCCGGGCTGAGGGTGACGGTGGCTGTCGTCGAGGCGCGCGCGCGCAGGTCTGCGACACCGACGGGCACGGGAAGCGTCGTGACGTCAACGATGCGGAAGCGCAACTGCGTCACGACCCCGCCCGTGTTGTTGGTGAACCGCCGCCGGACGGTGAGCGTGCCGAAAGTTGAGTTGTTCGGTATGTCAGCCGTCAAGTCGCGCACGCGGTTGGGCGGCGCGGCGTTGGACTGGCACGCGTCGATGAGCGACGCAGGGAATTGCGTCGTGCGCTGCACAGGGCTAAGGGTGTTTTCCGGACCGGGCGCGCCGAGCGACGACTGGAGCGCGCTGAGAATTCCTCCAGTGGTCGAGACGAACATGAAGTCCGACGCGTTGTCGCCCGTGTCCTGCGGGACGCCGGTCGTCAGCTTGCGCAGGAAGCTGTGCTCGCTATTGACGGTGATGCCGGCGATCGGTAAAAGACTCGTTCCCTCGGTGAACAGCGTCGTCCCTGTGATCCCCTGGAAGCCGACCGCGTCGAGGCGCGAGTTGGTGCCCCAACTTGCCGCCGTGGTCGTGCTAAAGACCGCAACGCCACCGCCATCAACGATGCCGGTCGCGTAGGTCACGTCGCCCGCCGTGCCGAGGCTGTAGCCGCTCGCGCCGTTGTTCGTGCCGAGGTAGTGACCGCGTGCGGGGATGAGCGTGCCGTTCGGGATGGTGAAGCGCGTCGAGAAAGTGCCCGTGGTGTTGGTGCCGACGACGGCGTAGCCCGTTCCCCCGGCAGTGTCGGAGACCAAGATCGGCGAGTTGGTGTTGTTGTAAAGCTCGATGAACTCGTCGTTGCCGCCTGCCGTGCCGTGTAAGCGAAACTCGGAGATGAGCAGCGGGCTCGGCGGTGCAGCGCCCACATAGAAGACGCCGTTGGTCGTCGTGCTCTGCCCATCAGGGTTGGTGATCGTCACGTTCTTCGCGCCGTTCGGAGCGGCGGTGGTGTCGAGGTTGAGCGTAACGTGCGTTGGATCGGTGTAAGTGACGCTGTTGACGACAACGCCGCCTGAGACCGTCGCCGAGATGTGGTTGAAGGGCAGGGCGGGCGGCGCGAGGTTCGCGCCCGGATCGTAGAACTCCGAGCCGGAGACGGATGTGCCCGTGATGGTCACATTCGTCGAGGATGAGCCGGAAGGGACGCTAAACGTGCTTGCCGTGTTCGGCGCGGCGGGTGGCGGCGCAGCCAGCTTGACGACGCGCACGCCGTAAGAATTGTTGGCGTTGCAGAACTCCTGAATCGTCCACATCGTCATGTCGTCCTTGGGATCGACCGAGGTGAACGAGTAGTCGCCCCAGCGGCGCGGCGGTCCGGGGTCTGACGGGGGGTTGTAGTTGCCGGTCGTCGCGGTGTAGATGTTGACCGCGCCCGTCGTGCCGAGCGTGTCGGTGCGCAGACGCCCGTTGGTCGCTGCGTCGGCGTGGAAGGGCGTGCCAGCGGTGCTGTAGCCGAAGGCGGCATGCCCCTGCCCCGAGACCCCAACGGTCGGAATCCAGTACTGGCGCGCGAGGGCGACGGTCGCCGCCGAATCGAAGATCGTGCCCGACTGGTTGACGGTCGGCGTCCCCGTCGTCGGCGGGACGATCAACTCGTACCAGCGGACGCCGTTGCGCCGCTGCGTGTTGGAGTTCGAAGCGACGCCCGCCGAGGTGATCGCGAGGTTATGCGCCGTCCAGAGTCTGCCGTTGCGTATTTGCGCGGCGTAGAGGCGGTCGTCGAGCGAGTCGAGGTTGCCGTTGGTGCCGCCCGTATCTCCCAAGTGGTCAACGGTGATGGGGAAGGATGTCGTCGCGGGGGTGGTGATGAGGATGTCGGCGGAGATGGTCGGCGTCCCGCTCGGCGTGCCGATGCGGCGGAAGATGAGCCGACCGAAGGCGGCGTTGCTGACGCCGATAAAGTAGCCTTCGGTCGCCGCCGGGTCGTAGTTGTCAACGCCGCGCGGAGTGAGCATCCCGTCCGTCGTATTGGGATCGGGGATAAGCCCGCGGAAGGCGGTCGAGACGACAGGTCCGCCGCTTAAGACCGAACTCTTGCGGATGACGAAGGCTGAACAGCCGATGAACGAGCCTGACACCGCGCCGAACATGTTGCCGCCGATGTAGAGCGCGTTCGCATCAACGCCGAGCGACGGGTAGTCGAGAAACTCGCCCGAGTCGCCGCCGCCGACCGTGTTCTGCTGGACGAAGTAGAACGTCCAGACCGTGCTGCCGCTGATGACGCCCGCGCTCGCCGCGTCCGAGACTGCGATGAGGACGCGGTTCGGGAGGTCGCCGACGGCGCTCTGACTCGGCACGTCGATGATGGTCAGTATCCAGCGCCCCGACAGGCGGTCGTAGCGCACCTGTGGATCGCTCGTGAAGTTAATGTTCAGACTGCCGCCGGAGACCGGCGTCATCACCGAAGCGAAGAACACGTTGGGGTCGGCGTTGATTTCGCCGTCCGCCGCGCCGGTCGCCTTGTTGAAAGTGCGCACGCGCCCGTTGACGAAGACGACGAACTGCGTGGGTCCGACCGCGCCCATCGAATCGGGCGGGAACGAGCCTGTATCGGCAAGCGTCGCGCCGGTGAAGCTCGTGCCGAGGGTCTGCGGCGCGTTAATGGTGTTCGGCGATCTCGTCGCGCCGCCCGCCGACTTCGCGCCGGCGGGGGCGTCCTTCAGGGAAGCGCCGCCTTTGATCACCGACGCGCCCTTTAGCACGGGCGCGACGCCGGAAGAGGGAGTGTTCGAGAGCGGCAACGCATCCGGGTCTTGCGGCAGGTTCTTGCGGCTCGGAAGCTCGTGCTCCTTCATCAGCCGGGGCGTGCGCTCAAACGCCGGGGCGTTACTCTGCTCGCGCATGATCTCGTCGGTCAGCTTCTGCACACCGGGTTCGCCTGTGGTTGGCACGCCGATGGTCTTGCCATCCGGAGTCACTGATCCGGGTGCGCTGTTGGAGTTGCGGTCTTGCGCTCCGGCTCTCATCCGTGCGCGGGAGCTGCGTTCCTTCTCGCGCTCCCGCTCGCTCTGACGCGAAGCAGGGGCGACGGGCGGCGTCGTCTCGCCCGGGGCGACGCGGATGGCGGTGCGCCTCTGGGCAAGTGCGGGCGAAGCGGTGGATGTCAACAACACGGCACACAGCGCCGTGGCGACGTAGCGGCGAACGAGGAGTCCGAGCCGAAAGACGTAGCGCGAAGAGGGGGGATATTTCATGTCAGCCTTTCTCGGTTTAAGGGAACTTGGTTAAAGGTTGATTACGTTCAGAGACGTTACTCTTGGAGGAGGTGATGCGAACGTCTCGGACGCGACTACTTCAAAAGTGCTGAAAACAATTCGGCGCGCTGAAAACTTAAAACGCCGGGTGTGCCTGCTTGGAAGGTCTTACGAGGTTGGAGGCTGCGAACGCCTCGGTCGCAACTGCTTTATGTCTATGAAAAGCTATTCCGCACGCTGGAACTTAAAACGTATGGGTGTGCCCGTTGGCAGGTCTATCTCTCAAGGGCGGAGATAGCGGAGATTAACCTTTGCTCCGCATTATTGTCAATTGATTTACTACCTCGCGCCGTAGTTGCGCGCCGCCCGCGCCGACGGCGCGCACGCGACTCTGGGCGGGCAACGCGGCGGACGCCTTTAACGGCATTTCCAGATGCGACCTTCGCTGCCGCGCGTGAGCGTGTAAGTGCCGATGGTCTGCCCCCGTTCGGTGAGTGTGACGGTGAGAGTCATCGTCTGATCTTTAATCGTGCCGGTGTAGCGTGCGGACTGGCTGATGGGTGTGATGCCGACACGGATCGGTCCGGGCGACTCACGGACGTGCGTGCCCTTCGCGTCGAAGCGACCTTCGCTATCGGCGATGAGTGGCTCGTCGATCTTTCCGTGGGCGCAGTCGTATTCGATGGTCGCGCCGCCCTCCGTCAACACGAGCCGGATGTGATCGCCGCCCCACACGCCTTCCGCCGCGCGCGCCGTCCGTTTCTTCAGGGTGTGATTCACTTTCTTCTGCTTCGATCTTTTCTTCTGCGACGTGATCCGGTGTGCCCTCGCACCGGCGGTGCTCTGCCCACGCACGTCTCGCGGCGCGGCGTAGCCCCGTCCCTGTGAAAGAGTCAGGAGCAGAGACACGGCGAAGACGAGCGACGTAAATTTCCGAGCAAGCATCCGTATCCTTCGGCGTCAAAGAGAGTGTGCGATCTATCCGGCTGACATCGTAGCACCGCCGCCGCCTCGGATGCTACGCGCGCGCGTCTGCGTATACCGCACCGCTTGACAGGCGGCGAGCGCCTCTTTTAATGTATCGCTTCTTCGTTCGAGGACGGTAAGCCTCACCTGAGCCAGTCTCGCGTGAACAACCACTAACCAGCCAGCACGAAGGAACCTTACGCCCCCAATATCATCGGAGAATTGTGTCCGCGCGCCGCGCGCCTCAGACGCAACGCTTCGTCAACCCTCAACACTCGCAATGTAAGGAGAAGTCTGTATGCACATCAAGCGAAACGCAAAGCGCCACGGGAGCGCCGCGCGCGCCTTAGCCCTCGCCTGCCTGCTGCTCTTTGGCGCGGGCGTGGCGTTCGGGCAAGACACGCAAGCGCCCGCCGCCGCCGCGGATCAGGAGTTTACCGTGACCGATCTATTGAAGCTGCCGGGCAGAGTCGTCGGCAAAGGCAGCAACACGACGCCGAAGGGATTACACAAGCTGCGCTCTTACCGCGTTGAAGAGGTGGCGCTGCCGCACATCACGAACGTCGAGCTGAAGGGTCAGCACGTCCCCGTCACGAAAGCTTTCCGCGTGACGATCACGGGCGGACCTTTCGCCGTGCGCGCGCTGCCGCCGGTCATCTGGCTCGACGACGTGGCGATAGGCTACGGCATCGAGAGCGAAGACCTCGACGCCATCACCGTCGTCACCTACGACGAGTCGCTGCTGCGCGACGGCGCGACGATCTATCTCTCCTACGGCGACAAGGAGAACAAGCAAGAGCGCACGGCGCTGCCGGAGAAACTGAAGCTCGGCACGAAAGGAGTCCAACCGTAATGCGTAAGACCCTCACGACTTTCACCCTCGCACTGTTCTGCGTCCTCGCGTGCGCCGCCGCAGTGGCAGCGCAGACGCCCGACCCCGGCACGACCGGAGCTTACGCCGTCACGCGCGAAGAGTACGACTACGGCAACCTCGCCTTTCAGCCGAGCGGCTTCCCCTCGGCGGTCGAGCTGAAGGCTTCCGTTCACCATCCCACCGACATGACGGGCGGACCCTTTCCCCTAATCGTTTTCCTCCACGGCAGGCACGCCACCTGTTATCGCGGCACGACCGCAAGCTTGCGCTGGCCCTGCGCGGCTAACCAGCAGCCGATCCCAAGCTACCAGGGCTACGATTACATCGCGCAGACGCTCGCCAGCAACGGCTACATCGTCGTCTCCATCTCAGCCAACGGCATCAACGCCTTCGACAACAACGTCAACGATCTCGGCATGCAGGCGCGCGCCGAACTCATCGAGCGTCACCTCGATCAGTGGCGCACCTTCAACACGACGGGCGCGTCGCCCTTCGGCACGAAGTTCGTCGGCAAGGTCGATCTCACGCGCGTCGGCACGATGGGTCACTCGCGCGGCGGCGAGGGCGTCGTCAAGCACTACGTCTATAACGCGAGCCTCGGCTCGCCCTACACCGTCAAGGCGGTCTTCCCGCTCGCGCCCGTTGACTTCAACCGACCCGTCGTCAACAACGCCGCGCTCGGCGTCGTCCTCCCCTACTGCGACGGCGACGTGAGCGACAATCAGGGCATACACTTCTACGACGACGCGCGCTACAACGTCGCGGGCGACACCGGCGCGAAGCACACCATTCAGGTGATGGGCGCAAATCACAACTTCTACAACACCATCTGGACGCCCGGCATGTTCGCCGCGGGCACGGCGGACGACTGGAATTCGGGCGTCTCCGGCGGCACGAGCGATCCGCAGTGCGGCACGGTCGCGGGCAATCACCGTTTGACGAGCGCGCAGCAGCGCGGGACGGGTCTCGCTTACCTCTCCGCCTTCATGCGCGTCTATGTCGGCGGCGAGACGCAGTTCACGCCCATCCTGACGGGCGCGGCTGCGCCGCCCGCTTCGGCGCAGACGACCGATCTGCACGTCTCCTATCACGCGCCCGACGCGGCGACGAAACGGCGCGACGTGAATCGCTTGCTCACGGCGACGAACCTGACGACCGACACGCTCGGCGGCGCGACGACGCAAACGGGGCTCACGCCGCACGATCTCTGCGGCGGCAACTCGCCAGAGCCGCAGCACTGCCTCACGGCGGCGCAATCAACGAGCCGTCAACCGCACACCGTGCCGAGCGCGCGTTCGTCTCTGCGGGGCTTGAGCCAATTGCGCACCGGCTGGGCGTCGGGCGGCGCGAGCTACACGAACGATCTGCCCACGGGGGCGCGTGACGTGAGCGCGTTTCAGGCTTTGCAGTTCCGCGTCAGCGTCAACTTCGACGATGCGCGCAACGCGAAAGCGCCGCAGAACTTCTCGGTCGTCCTCACCGACGGCGCGGGCGCGCAATCGAGCGTGCGCGTCGGCGATGTGTCGAGCGTGCTCTTCTACCCGCCGGGCACGACAGGTCCCGTGCCGAAAGTGCTGCTCAACATGGTGCGCCTCCCGCTCACCTCTTTCACGGGCGTCAACCTGACGGACATCCGCTCCGTCAAGTTCCAGTTCGATCAGACCGCGCAGGGCGCGCTCCTCATCTCCGATCTGGCGTTCGCCTCCGCGCCGAACTGAACGCGCCCGACGGGCACGCTGCTCCCCACAGGGACGCTGGAGACATCTCCGGCGTCCCTGCTCTTTTGGCAACCCGGCAAGTGTGAGCTTGAAGCCGATTCGACGAGCGATGAGACGACGCTGAGCTTGTCGTGATTCGCCGGGTATGTCTTCCGGCTAATATTTCCTGTAGTATATGCGCCGTCGGTCTGACCCGTCCCGTTTTCTCTTCCTTGAACGTGAGATCGTAAACTAGAATCAGGAGGAGAGCTTTTACGCTCCGCTTTTGGTCAAGGCAGTCGGCATGACTACAAGCAAGATAATTCTTTGAACGAACAGGGTTAAGAAAAGCAGATGACCCCAGAGACAGAAACCACTACCGCCGAGACTTCGCAAGCAGGCAAGTACGTCTATTGCATCATCGAAGCCGACGAGCCGCGCTCGTTCGGCGCGATGGGCATCGGCGCGCGCGGCGACGATGTTTACACCATCCACCACAACGGGCTCGCGGCGGTCGTCTCGAACACGCCGCTCGTCGTCTACGACCCGACGCGCGAGAACGTCTTCGCGCACGAGCAGGTGAACGAGACCGTGATGCGCGAGTTCACCGTGCTCCCGATGGCGTTCGGCGCGCTCTTCCGCACAGAGGACGACATCATCGAGCTGATTCGCGGCACATACGACGCGCTGCGCGACGTGCTCGCCAAGATGGAAGGCAAGGTCGAGTTCGGTCTGAAGGTCAACTGGGATCGCGATCAGGTCATCGGGCAACTCGAAGAGGAGAACGACGAGATCCGTCACCTCAAAGAGCAGATCACCTCGCGCGCCACCGGCTCGACCTACTTCGCGCGCATGCAGCTCGGTCGCCTCATCGAGACGGCGCTCTCCGATCAGGCGGACGCCTACATCCGCGAGGTCTATTCCGCCTTGCGCGACACGGCGGTCGCCTCGCGCGCCAACAAGCCCATCGGGGATCGGATGATCATGAACGCCGCGTTCCTCATCGAGCGCGACCGCGAGGCGGAGTTCGACGCGAAGGTCAAAGAGATCGCCGCCAAGTACGACAGCAAACTCTCATTTAAGTACACGGGTCCCTGGCCCCCCTATAATTTCGTCCACATCCGCCTGAAGCTGGAGCGCGGCGAGGGCGCGACGGAAGTCATCTCGAAGTAAACGGGTCACGCGGGAGTCGAAGCGATGTTCTTCATAGACGATCTGCTGCTCGCGCCGGTCAACGGCTTCAAGTTCATCCTCGGTCAGATTCAGAAGATGGCTGATCAGGAGTTGAACGACGACTCGCTCATCAAGGAGCAACTCTTAGAGTTGCAGATGCGTCTCGAACTCGAAGAGATTTCCGAAGAGGATTATGCCGCGCAGGAGGCTGTGCTCTTCGCGCGCCTGCGCGTCATACGCGCGCACCAGCTCGACCTGCTCCATCAAGTCCACACCGCCGAGTCCACTTCCATCGTCATCGAAGCGGGCGGCGACGAGGGCGACTTCTGGGAGCCGGGCGGGGGGAAATAAGGCGTGGGCAAGAGGGCAGCCGGTGTGTCGGCGCGCGACGCAGACAAGACTTCGCCTGACGACGCACACGCGCCCGCCGCCGCAGCGTCGCCGCAGCCTCGCTACTATTTCTTCGGCGGCAAGGGCGGCGTCGGCAAAACGACCGCAGCCTGTGCCTTCGCGCTCAGCCTGCTCGATGCGTCGGACGAAGCGAGCGACGGCGAACAGATTCTCCTCTTCTCAACCGACCCCGCACACTCTCTCTCAGACAGCCTCGACATAGATGTCGGCGACCGACTCACAGAGGTCGCACGCCGTGGCAAGTCGCGCCTCTTCGCCTACGAGATGGACGCTACTGCTGCGCTCGCGAAGTTTAAGGACGAACATCGCGGCGTGCTCGCAGAGATCGCCGAGCGCGGCACGCTCTTAGACGAGGGCGACATCAACGAGCTGCTCGATCTCTCTCTGCCCGGCATGGACGAGGTGATGTCGCTCTTCGAGCTGAGCGAGCTTGACCGCACGAACAAGTTTGCGCGCGTCGTCGTTGACACCGCGCCGTCGGGTCACACGTCGCGGCTGCTCAAACTTCCGGAAGTCTTCTCGCACATGATCGGCGCGCTCGATCTCTTGGCGGAGAAGCACCGCTATATCGTCGCGCACTTCGCGCGGGGTCGGCGCGCGCGCGCCGACGAGGTTGATCTCTTCATCAACGATCTCACAGAGAGGATCGGGCGCGTGCGCTCGATGCTCCACGACGCGACGCGCGCTCGCTTCACGCTCGTCACGATCCCGGAAGCGATGGCGGTCGAAGAGACGGCGCGCTACTTCGCGTTGCTCAACGGTGAAGGCGTGCCCGTCACCGATCTGATCGTTAACCGTGTCGAGCGCACACACGCACACTGCCCTTACTGTCGCGCGCGCGCCGCGACGCAGAAGCCCTGGCTCGCACGCATCGCACGCGACTTCAAGGCACTGAGGCTGCGTAGCGTGCCACTCTTCGCCGAAGAGCTACACGGTCTCAACGCGCTCCGCGAGTTCGCGGACGCAATACGTGAGTTCGCCGTCGCGCGCGACGCGGCGTCTGCGGTCAGTGGTAAAGCGGCTTCGTCTAATTCGGTCGGTCAAGCAGCATCTTTGTCCGAAGACGAAAAGGGCGGCGCGCGCTTCACGCTCGAAGCGCGGCGGCTGCTCATCTTCGGCGGCAAAGGCGGCGTCGGCAAGACGACCGCCGCCTGCGCCTCCGCGCTCGCGCTTGCAGGAAGCGACCGGCGCGGGCGTGTGCTCGTCTTCTCGACCGATCCGGCGCACTCGCTCTCGGACAGTTTCGGTGAGCGCGTCGGCGAGTTGAAGCGCACTGTGGGCGGCATAAAGAATTTGGACGCGATGGAGATCGATCCCGGGGCGCGCTTCGAGGAGTTGAAGGCGCGCTTCCGCGCGTGGACTGATGAGTTATTCGCGTCGCTTACCGCAGGCTCACGCTTCGAGGTGCAGTTCGACCGCGAGGCGATGCGCGAGCTGGTGGAGCTCGCGCCGCCGGGCATTGATGAGATCGCCGCGCTCAGCGTCATTAGCGATCTGGTGGATGAGAAGACCTACCAGACCATCGTGCTCGACACCGCGCCGACCGGGCATCTCATACGCTTCCTTGAGCTGCCGGAAGTTGCGCTCTCATGGGTGCGTGCTTTTCTCAAGCTGCTGCTCAAGTATAAGAACGTGGTGAAGGCTGGCAGCGTCGCGGAAGAACTGATCGCGCTCTCGAAGAGCATCAAGCGGATCATCGCACTACTCACTGACGCAGACGCCTGTGAGTTTGTCGGCGTCGCGATCCCGGAACGCATGAGCCTCGAAGAGACGGCGCGGCTCGCGACGACGCTCGAACGCCTGCGTGTGCCGATGCGTCGGCTGCTCGTCAACTCAATCGTGCCGGAGCGTGCCGCCGCGTCGTGCGACTTCTGCCGTGCGCGGCGTGACGCGCAGCTCGTCGTCCTCGACGAATTCCGTCGAAGACTCGGTCGAAAGATCGAGTTGTTCGTCGCCCCGCAGCAGCCCGAAGAGATACGCGGCGTCGAGCGACTGCGCGAACACTTCGCGGGCTGGCGCGAGTTGAACGCGCCGCCGCGTGCGAGTGCGGGCGCGAAGAAGAAGTTGAGCGCGAAGAGCGCGGGGAAGAAGAAGGCGAAGGCTGCGACGGCGAGCGCGCAGAAGCGCGTGCGGGAGGCGGAGAGAAGATGAGCGCGCGCCGCAACAAGAAAGATAAAGTCGAATCGGCGCGTGGATTTTACGTCTATTGCGTGGGCGCGCGCGAAGAGCTTGCGCGTCTGTTCGAGGGAGAACTGCCCGAAGCCATCGAGCCCGACGCGCCGCTCGAAATGCTGGCGGGCGATGAACTAGCCGCTGTCGCGAGCAGTGTCCCACTGTCGGATTACGACGAAGAGAACTTGACCGCGCGGCTCACAGACGCGGAATGGATCGCCGTCAGAGCCATGCGTCACGAGCGCGTCGTCGAGCGCTTCGCGCGGCGCGCAGGCGTTGTGCCCTTGCGCTTCGGCACGATCTACCTGCGTCGCGAAGGCGTCGCGGGGATGCTCGCTGAGAAGCAAGGAGAGTTGCGCGCGGCGGTCGAGCGTTTACGCGGCAAAGAAGAATGGAGCGTCAACGTCTATTGGGATCGCGCGAAGTTGTTGGCATCAATCGTCGAGCTGAGCCCGCGCCTGCGTGAGTTAAGCAAGCGTGCGGGTTCGGTCTCACCGGGTCAGGCGTATCTCATGCGCAAACAGGTGGACGCGCTGCGCGCCGACGAAGCGCGCGAGGAGTTGAGCCGCGCGACGCGAGAGATCGAGCGCGCTCTCTCAGAGGCGAGCGCGGCGAGCGTGCGTCTGCAAGTGAGCAAGGCGGAAGCGGCGGAGCGGCGCGAGCTGTCGGCGAAGTTCGCTTTCCTCGTCGAGCGCGCGCGCTTCAAGGAGTTTCGTGCGGCGGCTGAGCGTCTCGCGCGTGAGCGCGCCGACGCGGGGCTGCGACTTGAGCTGGCGGGACCTCTGCCCGCTTACAGTTTCGTCGCGGAGTCGTAGAGCGGAGTGGCGGCGCGGGAGCAGTGCCCGTCGAAAGTTTGAGCACGCATCGAAAGTTTGCATGGCGGACGAAATTTTACAGCAGCCGGAACCACTCGATCTGCTTGAGCACAGCGACCTGTCTCTGCTGGAGACGCTCGACCACGTGCTCGCGCGCGGGATCGTCATCGCGGGCGAGATTACGATCTCGGTTGCCGACGTCGATCTCATCTTCATGGGCTTGAACGTCCTGCTGACCTCGACCGAGACCGCACGCGAAGTGCTCAACCGACGCGCCGACGCGCTGGCGGCGGGCGAGTCGAAAGGCGACGACTGAGCGCGCTTGGCGTGCCGCTCGCGACTCTCGTTTTCGATGAACGTCTATGCTTACTGTTTGAGCGATGAGATCGCAGCCGACGCGCTGGGAGCGGTCACAGGCGTCGGCGGGGCGACGACGCGGCTGCTGTGGCGCGACGGTGTCGCGGCGGTCGTGAGTGATTTCGACGGAGACGCGGTCGCCGTCACGCGCGAGAACGTGCTGGCGCACGAGCGCGTCGTCGGGGCTATGCTTGCGCGCGCGACGCCGCTGCCGTTTCGGTTCGGCACGGTGATGGGCGAGGAAAGATTGATGAGCTACGTCGCCGCGCAGAGCGAAGCGTTGAAGGCGCAACTCGAACGCGTGCGCGGCTGCGTCGAGATGAGCGTCAAAGTGATCTGGAAGGCGGAGGCGGTCGGCGTTGAGTCGTCGCCGGAACATGCGGCGGAGTCGGCGGGGTCGGCGGAATCGGGCGCGGGCACGGCTTTCTTGCTGGCGAAGCGGCGGGAGATTTTTGGCGAGGAGGCGAAGGCTGTGCGCGCGAAGGAGATCACCGAGTGGCTGGCGGGCTGGCTCGCGGGCGCGGTGCGGGATGCGCGGGTCGAGGTTAATCCGCACGGTGCGATGGTTGTGTCCGCCGCATACTTGGTCGAGCGTGGGCAACTCGCAGAGTACCGTGAGCGTCTGCGGCTCGCGCGGGAGGAGCGACGCGATTTACATTTCTTGACGAGCGGTGCGTGGTCGCCTTACAGTTTCACGAGTGCTCGCGCTTGAGTGTGGGCACGGCTCGGAGTAACCTAGTGAAGCCTTCCCCTGACTCCCCCAGTCCGGTTGAGCCGGAGGTGGAGACCGCGCACGCCGCGGAGTTCATCGAAGAACTGCGGCGCGTGTCGGACACTCTGCCGCCGCGCATCAACATAGATGCGCAGTCCGTCGAACAAGGTCTGGCAAAGCTCGTCTTGACGCTCATCGAACTCATCCGTCGGCTGTTGGAAAAACAGGCTGTCAGACGGATGGAGGGCGGCGGTCTCTCGCCGGAGCAAGTGGAGGAGTTGGGTCTCGCCCTGATGAAGCTGGAAGGGAAGATGCAGGAGTTGAAGGCGCAGTTCGGACTGGCTGAGGAAGACCTCAACCTCGATCTCGGACCCGTCGGTCGTTTGATCTGAAGGGCGGGGCGGTTATAAAACAACTTTCGTGGTGGTGACCGGAGCGCGCCGTGCTTTTCTCAGCACAGCAATCGCCACACACTGTTCGGAGGGGCGTAGATTGTCGAGCGAGCGAACGAGTTTGATTACGGCGCGACCGCCGGGTCTGGTTGACGTGCTCGACCGGATTCTGGACAAGGGCTTGGTGATTGCGGGCGACATCAAGGTGTCGCTCGCCAACGTCGAGCTGCTGACCTTGCAGATACGTCTGCTCGTCTGCTCGATTGATAAAGCCGAGCAGATCGGTCTCAACTGGTGGCGCTACGACTCGAACCTGACGACGCGCGCCGAGCGCGCCGAATCCGAAAACACCGAGTTGCGCGAGCGACTCGCAGAGCTTGAGCGCGAGGTGCGGCGTTTGAACACGCCCGCCGACTCTGCGGCGAAAGCCCCGCGCTCGACAGCAACGCGCGCGCGCGTTGGCGGCGCGACGAAGAAGACAAGGAAGCGCGGCTGAGCCGTCTCGCGCGCTGCAAAGCCGGACGGGCAAGCCGTAAGCCCGCGCCGCAAAGCAAGACCTCGCGTTGTGTTTAGTCAATCTTAATCTGGGAAAGAGGACTCAAAGCACATGGCTGTTGAAAGAGCGCCCGGCGGAACAAGTCTCATCGACGTGCTGGATCGCGTGCTGGACAAGGGCATCGTGATTGATGCCTGGGTGCGCATCTCTCTCGTCGGCATCGACCTGATCACAATCGAGGCGCGCGTCGTCGTCGCTTCGATTGACACTTATCTGAAGTACGCCGAGGCGGTCGGTCTGACGCCCGCCGTCTCGCGCCCGGCGCTCACGCCCGGAGCCGCCGAGTCGTTCGACGACGAGACGACGACGACAACCACACGTCGCCGTTCCACCTCCGACGTTGACCGCGGCTAAAGCGCGCGAACTCGTCAAGCGCGCGCGCGCGTCGTCGCCGCGCGTGTGGCGTTGACCTGAAAGCCCGTCCTGCCCGTCTGTCATGGGGAACGTTCCGGCACAACTCGCCCCGCCGCACCTGCCGCATCTGGCGGAGGATGACGCGCTCGATCTGCGCCTGCGTCAGTACGACTTCTTCATGGAGACGACGACGCAGATGCTCGCCACGTCGCGACTCCAAGAGCGTCTGCTGCTCGCGGCGGAGGCGATCGTTTCGGGTCTCGGCTACCGTCAATCGGCAATCGCGATGTTGGACGAGCGCAGTGGCACGCTGCGCGTGCGCGCGACCGCCGGATTCCCCGAAGGCGCGGACGGGGGGCGCGTAATGCCGCTCGATTCAGGCGCGGCGTGCGTGAGGGTGGTGCATGAGGGGCGACCCCTCTGGGTTTCCATGCAGGAGGACGAAGCCTCGCGCGCGCTGCTTGGCGGGATGGGGTGGGAGCAGGACGTGTTGGCGCTCCCGCTCTTCGGCTTGCAGGAGGCAAGCCCGAAGCGCGCGTGGGAACTCGCCCTCAAGCCGGGCTTCGCCGACAGCTCTCTGGGTCTGGAACGCTCCTCGTGTCTCGGCGTGCTCTACGTCGGCGCGCGCGAGGAGATGGTTGACGACTTCTCCCGAAGATTCCTCGCGCGGCTCTCCGACCGCTTCGGTCTGATCATCGCGCTCGGCATCCAGCACGAGCGACTGAAGGCGAACGTCGAGAAGTTGCAGCGCGAGCGGCAGTGGGTCGAGTCGATCATGAAGTCGGTCGCAGACCCCATCGTGCTCACCAATCTCGACAACGAAATCTTGCTGCAAAACCGGCGCGCCGAAGAGTTGTTCAGCGGCTCGAACGACGCGGGCGAGGGCAAGCGCCGCGCGCTGAAGATGAACGATCTGCTCTTCTCCGCGTATCTGTCGAGCGCGACGGTCTCATCCTCTTCGGTCGTGCAGCGCGACATCACGCTCGTCGATCCCATCTTCGGCTCCGACATACACTTCGAGGTCATCTCGACACCCGCCTTGAACGCGCGCGGCGAGCGGCTCGGACTCGTCTCGATCTTCCGCGACGTGACCGATCTGCGCGAGGCGCACGAAGAGCTGGCGCGCAACTTCACAAAGTTGCAGCACGCTGAGTCTGAAGCGCGACGCGAGCGCGACCGCCTCGATCTGATCATCGAGAACGTCGGTCACCCCGTCGTCGTCTGCGACGCTTCGGGCAACTTCATACTTTTTAACCATCGCGCCGAGTTGTTGTTTCAGCAGGACGAAGCGACGACGATGCGTGCGGCGACCGCCGTGCGCGCCAACTCCGTCAAGCTCACGTCGTTCATCTCGGCGCTCGCCTCCGCCTCGGAGACCGACAGGCAGGCGGAGATCGAACTCATTGATCCGGAATCGGGGCAGGGGCTGCCGATGGAGATCACTGCGGGCGAGGTGATGGACGCGCAGGGGCAGGTGACGGCGGTCGTCTCCGTGCTGCACGATCTCACCGAGATACGCGAGCTTGAGCGACGCCGCGTCGAGCAGCAACTCTTCGAGTCGGAGAAGCTGGCGGCGGTCGGTCGTCTCGCCGCCTCCATCGCGCACGAGGTGAACAACCCGCTCGAAGCGATCAAGAACTCGCTTTATTTGATGGAGACGACGCGCGAGGCGGAGAAGAACGCGCGCTTTCTTGAGATCGCGCGCAAGGAGACCGAGCGCGTCTCGCACATCATCAGCCAGATGCTGGGTTTCGCGCGCAGATCGGGCGAAGTCGAGTGGGCGGACGTGAACCAACTGCTCGAAGAGACGCTCGTGCTCGTCGAGAAGAAGATGAAGCAGTCGGGCGTGCGCATCGTGCGCGAACTCGACGCGCGTGTGCCGCGTGTGCGCGCCCGCGCCGACCAGTTGCGGCAGGTCTTCCTCAACCTGATCCTCAACGCGCAGCAAGCCATCAAGGGCGGCGGCGAGATTCGCGTCGCGACTTCGCCCTACGAGCCTTCAATTCAGCCCTCCGTCCTCGTCCAGATCGGCGACACGGGCGTCGGCATCAGCGAGGACGAGATGGCGCACATCTTCGAGCCTTTCTACTCGACGCGGAAGAAGGGCACGGGGCTGGGGCTCTGGGTGACGCACGACATCGTCCGCCAGCACGGCGGGCGCATCGAGGTGTTGAGCGAGAAGGGGCGCGGCACGACCTTCCAGATCATCCTGCTCGTCGAGTCGCCGGTGCTGGAAGAAGAGAGCAAAAAATAGAGCGGCAGCCAGCTTCAAGTCATGGCTTCACCTAACGTCCGAGAGCGCGAAACGCAGACGAGCGCGGAGACGGGCGCGCCCGCCACGCAGGGCGCGCGCCTGCTCGTCGTGGACGACGAGGAGAGCCTGCGCATCACGACCGCCGCCATCCTCGAAGCCGAAGGGTACGAGGTCGAGACCGCGGCGAGCGGCGAAGAGGCGATCGCGCAACTCGAAAAGTCCGAGTACGATCTCGTCCTCACCGATCTACACATGGAGGGCGGCGACGGGCTCTCCGTGCTCGGCGAGATTCGCCGTCGCGCCCCGTTCACCATCTCCGTCGTCCTGACGGGCTTCGCCTCGGTCGAGTCGGCGATTGCCGCGCTCCAACAGGGCGCATACGACTACCTGATCAAGCCCTGCGACATCGACGAGATGAAGCACACGATCAGGCGCGGCGTCGAGCACCGGCGGCTGATGCTCGCCGAGCATCGTGCGCGGACGAATCTCGAACGGCTCAATCGCGAACTCGAAAGCCGCGTCGAAGAGCGCACCGCCGAGCTAACACAGCTCAACGAGGAACTGGCGGAGGCGAACCGCGTCAAAGACATCTTTCTCGCCACGCTCTCGCACGAGCTGCGCACGCCGCTCACTCCGATCATCGGTTGGATCAGATTGCTGCGCGGCGAAAACCTCATGAGTCCGCTCGCCGCTCAGGCGCTCGACACCATCGAGCGCAACGCGCAGCTCCAGTCGCGCCTCATCGACGATCTCCTCGACATCTCGCGCATCGCCACGGGCAAGCTCTCCTTCGAGCCTGTGCCTTCCGATCTGAACGAGGCGGTTCTGTCGGCGGTCGAGACGGTGCGCGGCGCGGCGGCAGCGCGCGAAGTCAATCTCGACGTGGCGCTTGCGCCCACGCCGCTCACGGTCTCAGGCGAGCCCGTGCGCATCCAGCAGATCGTGTGGAATCTGCTCTCGAATGCCATCAAGTTCAGCGAGCCGTCGGGGCGCGTGAAAGTTTCGACTGAGGGCACTGAGGCGGAGGCGCGCGTCATCGTCGAGGACTCAGGCGTCGGCATTGACTCGGAGTTCTTACCTTACGTCTTCGACCGCTTCCGCCAGCAGGACGGCTCGACGACGCGACGCCACGGCGGTCTAGGATTAGGACTCGCCATCGTCCACGCGCTCACGAAAATGCACGGAGGGCACGTCGCGGCGGCGTCGGAAGGCACTGGGCGCGGCGCGCGTTTCACGCTGACGCTCCCGCGCCTCGCCTATACGGGCGATGCGGGCGAAGTCGAGGAGCAGGCGGCGTCCGCCATCACGAACCGCCGGATCATGATCGTGGATGATTCGCCCGACACTCTAGAGCTGCTCTGCGCGATCTTCATCCAGAAGGGTTGTCAGGTCGTCGCCGCCCGCTCAGCCGAAGAGGCTTTGAAGTCGATCTCGGAAGAGCGCCCGCACATCCTCATCTCGGATATCGGGATGCCGGGCATGGACGGCTACGAGTTGCTCGCGCAGATGCGCCGTCTGCCGGGCATGGAAGCTGTGCCGGCGATTGCCATCTCCGGCTATGCGATGGAAGAGGATCGCGAGCAAGCTTTCCACGCGGGCTTCGCCGCGCACCTCGCCAAGCCCATTGATATGGACGAACTCTTCGCGGTCATCAAGCGTGTCGCGCCATAAGCATCTAATTCGGGAGGCGTCGAACTATGAACATCTTCTTGGCTTGTCTCTTTTCTGCCCTGCTGCTGTTGCAGGGCGCGTCTAACTACAAGGTCGTGGGTCGTTACCCGATTCCGGGCGTCGGCGGATTTGACTATGTGACGCTCGACGGCTCGGCACGCCGGCTCTACGTTTCGCACGCGACTCAGGTGGATGTGCTGGACGCGGATACGGGGAAGCTCATCGGCTCGATCCCTGACACGCCGGGCGTCCACGGGGTCGCGCTCGCCCCGGCTTTCAAGCACGGCTTCACGAGCAACGGGCGCGAGAACAAGGTCTCGATGTTCGACCCCGCGACGCTGCAACTCATCAAGAAGATCGAGGTCGGGAAGGGACCCGATGGCATCTACTACGACGAGCGCACGAAGCGCGTCTTCACCAACAACCACGGCACACACGACATCACCGCGATTGATGCCGCGAGCGGCGATGTCGTCGGCACGGTGAAAGTGGAGGGCGACGGCGAGCAGGCGGTCATCGGTAAGGACGGACTTATCTACGTCAACAGCGAGGAAGCCGGCGAGGTGGTTGTCTTCGACCCGAAGTCGCTGGATGTCAAAAAGCGATTCCCCATCGGCGTCGCCAAGACTCCCACGGGTCTCGCCTACGACGCTAAGACGAATCGCCTGTTCATCGGTTGCCGCAATGAGCCGAAGATGGTCGTGATGGATGCGGCGACGGGGAAGGTCATCAACTCATACCCAATCGGCGCGGGCGTGGACTACGCCGCTTTCGATCCGGGAAGCAATCTGATCTTTTTTTCGTGCGGCGATGGGACGTTGAGCATCTACCGAGAGAAGTCGGCGGACACTTACGAGGACGCGGGCGCGGTCAAGACGCAGCCGAGCGCGAAGACGATGGCGTTCGATCCGAAGACGAAGAAAATCTTTCTCCCGGCGGCTGAATATCAGGAGACCCCCGCGACCGAACCCGGCAGGCGACCCACGCGCAGCGTGAAGCCGGGGTCATTTGCCGTACTCGTCGTCAGCAAATCATAAAGAGGCTCGCGCGCACGCGTGGGACATCCTTCAGGTAGAAGACGAGCGCGGGCTTCATCTCAGTTTCATCAAGAGAATCCTTTACGCCTCCCGCCGCGACGCGGCTTCGTCGCGCCGCAGCATCGCGTAGATCGTCGGCGTGACGACGAGCGAGAGCAGGAGCGCGACCGCCAGCCCGCCGATGACGGCGATGGCGAGCGGCTGCAACAGCTCCGCGCCCGCGCCGATGGCGAGCGCGAGCGGGAGCATGCCGAGGATGGCGGCGAGCGAAGTCATCAGGACGGGGCGGAAGCGCCTGCGCCCCGAACGCAAGAGCGCCTCGCGCAACGTGTCGCCCGCCGCCAGGTGTTCTTCGACCGCGTCGAGCATCAGGATGCCGTTTTTGGCGACGATGCCGACGACCATGATCATGCCCATCAGTGAGACGACGTTGAGCGTCGTGCCTGTGACGTAAAGCCCTGCGAGCACGCCGCCGAGCGCGAGTACCGCGCCCGCGACAATCGAGACGGGGTGCGCGAACGAGCGAAACTCGATAAGCAAAGTGATGAAGACGAGCACGATGGCGAGCGCGAGCGAGAGCATGAGTTCGCGGAAGCTCCCTTGCTGTTCCTGATAGATACCGCCGTACTCGACGGTCATGCCCGGCGGGAGCTTCACGTCTGTGGCGAGCTGCGTTTTGATCTGTGCGATGGCTGTGCCGAGGTCAATCCCTTCCAGCCGCGCCGTTACCGCCACGAACGTGCGCAAACTCTCACGCGCGATCTCAGTCTGACCCTTGTCGTATTGAATATCCGCGACCTGATCGAGTCTGAAGAGCGTGCCCGTCGAGGAGCGCACTTGCAGGGCGCGCAGGGCATCGAGCGAGGTGTGTGCTTCCGCTGGGAAGATGACGCGCACGGTGATGAGCCGACCCTGCTGCAAGATGGATGAAGAGGCGTCGCCCGACATCGCGGTCGTCACGGTGTTGGCGATGTCTGTGGCGGTGACGCCGAGGCGTGCGGCGCGCTGCGGGTCAATGTTGAAAGTGATCGCGGGACCACTGACGACGACGCCGTTGAAGGTGTCAACGACGCCCGGCACTTTCTTGATCGCCGTCTCCACCTCGTCAGCCTTCGCGTCGAGCGCGGTCGCGTCTTCACTAAAAAGCTTGACCTCGATGGGTGAGGGCGAGCTGGTCAGATCGCCGATCAGGTCTGCGAGGATGTGCGCGAACTCGACCTGCAAGGCGGGCTCCGAGGATTCGATCTGCCCGCGCAGGTCGTTCGACACGTCGTCGGTCGTGCGCGCATGACCGGGCTTAAGCTTGACGAGGAAGTCGCCGGTGTTCGGCTCGGTGATGGCGAGTCCGAGTTGCAGCCCCGTCCGCCGCGAGTAGCTCTCAACTTCGGGCGTCGCCTTCAACATCTCTTCGACGTGGCGCAGCATCCGGTCGGTCTCTTCGAGCGATGAGCCGGGCGGGGCTTGGTAGTCGAGCACGAACGCGCTCTCGTCGAAGGCGGGCAGGAACTCAGAGCCGAGACCGCGATAGAGTAGGTACGCGCCCACGAGCACCGCCGCCATGATCAGCAGGACGAGCCAGCGATTGTCGAGCGCGTGACCGAGCACCCACTCGTAGCGTCGTATGATCGCCTTGAGAATTCGTCCCTGTTCTTCCTCCTCTTCGGTGTCACCGGCACGCATCTCGTCCGCGCGCGAGCCCGGCAACCCATTCTTGTCCTCCGCACTCTCGCCGCCCTTGCGCTTCGCTTTCACGAAACGCTCGGCGAGCACGGGCGTGAAGGAGAGAGCGAGGACGAGCGAGGTGAGCAGCGCGACCGCCATCGTGAGCGCGAGCGAGCGGAAGAAGACGCCCGTGACGCCCGTCAGGATCGTGAGCGGCAGAAAGACGACGACGGGCGTGACGGTCGAGCCGATGATCGGGACGGTGATCTCCGTGATCGCGCTTTGCACCGCCTCGCGCCGCGACTGCCCGCGCGCCAGATGCGTGTAGATGTTCTCGACGACGACGATGGCATCGTCAATGACCAGCCCGATGGCCGCCGCCACGCCGCCGAGCGTCATCAGATCGAACGAGAGCCCGACGAGCCACATCGCGAGGAAGGTGACGAGCACCGTCACGGGGATGACGAGGATGGCGATGACGGTCGTGCCCCAGTTGCGCAAGAAGGCGTAGAGGATGACGACCGAGAGGAGCAGTCCGATCAGGATCGCGTCGCGCACAGAGTTCATAGACTCGCGCACCAGCAGCGACTGATCGTAGTAGTTGGCGATGCGCACGTCCTTCGGGAGTGAGGGTCGCACGGCGGCGAGTTCCGCCGTCACTTCATCCACCACCGTGACGGTGTTGGCGTCGGGCTGGCGGTCAACGTCGAGCAGCACCGCCGGGTGGCCATCGGCGGTCACGATGGTGTACTGCGGCTCATACCCTGCGCCCACCGTCGCCACGTCCGCGACGGTGACGGGCGCGTTGTTAATGGTCGCGACGACGATGCCGTTCAACTGTTCGGGCGTGATCGCTTGCCCGCTCACGAGCGCGAGTTCGAGTTGATGATTCTCCTCGATCAAACCCGGCGACGCGATGATGTTCGAGTTTTTAACGGCGTCCACGACCTGTTGCACCGAGACGCCGTGCGCGACGAGCCGCTTCTCGTCAATCGTGACGTGATACTCACGCACACGCCCGCCCGACACCCCGACGCTCGCCACGCCCGCGAGCCGCGCCAGTCGCGGGCGCACGACGTTGTTGGCGATGTCGCGTAGCGATGTCGGGTCGCGCGAGTCCGAGGTGAGACTGTAGCCGGCGACGGGGAAGACGGCGAAGGTCAGACGATCCACGCGGCGGATCGCCGCCGTCGGCGGAAGCTGCGCGGTGAGCTGCGAGAGTCGCGCCTGCACGAGTTGCAGCGACTGTGTGATGTCCACGTTCCAGTTGAAGAAGAGATCGACTTCGCAGGAGCCGCGCGCCGTCGTCGAGCGAATGCGCGAGATGCCGGGGATGCCGTTCATCGCTTCCTCGACGGGGCGCGTGACGGAGACGAGCGTCTGCGGCGCGGGCACGACGCCGTTATCCACCGTGATGACGATGCGCGGAAAGTTGGTCTGCGGGAAGATGGCAGTAGGCAGTAGCCACGCGGCGTACAGCCCCGCGACGCACAGGAGAGCGATGACGGTCAGCACCGCGCGCTTCTGTGTGGAGATGAGACCCGCCAGCGTCACGGCGCGCTCCCCTTGTTCGCGTTGCCGCTGTTGCTATTGCTGCTGTCGCCGCTGCCGCCGCTGCCGTTCGGCTGGTCGCCCTCCTGCGCTACTTCAACTTTCGTCCCGTCGGGCAGCGCATAGTTGCCCTCGATGACGACGGTCTCGCCGCCTTCGAGTCCCGCCGTGATCTCCATCTTATCGCTCGTGCGGATGCCGACCGTAACCTTCGTCTCGTGTGCGACGCTCGTCGCATCAACGACCATCACCGTGCCTTCGTCCGCGTTCGAGGCATCGAGCGTGACGGCGGAAGCGGGGACGACGAGGGCGTCCGCCTTCGAGTTGGCAGAGACGGTGACCTGCGCCGCACCATTCGCGCGCAGATGTCCCGCGCCGTTGGCGAGCGTGACCCAGACCTCGACGCTGCGGTTCGCGGGATCGACCGAGCGGCTGATGAGCGTGACCTGCCCCGTCATCTGCTCGCCGGGCATATCGGTCGGCAGCACCGTCGCCGCGTCGCCGATCTTCAATTGCGACGCGACCGTGTCGGAGAAAGGCGCTTTGACGATGACCTGCGTGATATCGGCGATGGTGACGAGCGTCGTGCCGGACGCGGCGAAGCTGCCCTCATAGAGCGCCTGATCGGTGACGACGCCCGTGATCGGCGCGCGCACCGTGGCGTAGGAGAGTTGCGCGTCGAGCGTCCCCAGGTGCTGCTCAGCCTGTATGACGCGGGCGCGCGCCTGCGCCAGATCGTTCGGGTTGAGCGAGCGCGCGCGCAGCGTCGCGGTCGCCTCGGCGGCACGGAGATCGTCTTCCGCTCTGGTCAGATCGAGTTGCGAGGCTTCGAGGTCTTTGAGCGAGATACCGCCTTGCTGGTAGAGCCTCTCGCGGCGCGCGTAGGTGGCGCGCGCGTTCGCGGCGGTCGCGCGTGCGTCGCGCAGCGCTTTCTGATCCTGCGCGTTGGTTTGCGGGATGGTGCCGGTCGCGACGCTGTTGGCGCTGGCGCGCGCTTCGCCGAGTGCGGCGGCGGCTTCTCCGCGTTGCGCCTGTAGGTCGCTCGATTCAAGCACGGCGATCACGTCGCCCGCGTGGACGACGCGGTTCTTCCAAAGAGGCATCTGCCTGATCTGCGCGCTGACCTTGGGCGAGACCAGAGCCTGATCGCGCGGGAAGATCGTGCCGAGCGCCGAGACCTGCGCCGCGATGGGTTGCTTCTCGACCTTCGCCACGCGCACGCTCACGACTGGCGCGGCGGCTGTCTCCGCAGGGGCGGCACTTTTGCGCCAACGCCAGATGAGCACGACTGCGATGATCGCAACGAGGGCGCACGCTGCGATGATGATTAGACGTTGTCGCCGTCGCGCCGCCGCTTGACGCTCGTCCGCGAGCAACACTGATGAGCTTTCGACGTGTTCGACTGCGCGCGCGTGAGCTACTTCATCCGGTGGCAGCTCATCGTCTCTGATGTCGTCGGTGTTTCGATCTCGGTTCATTGTCCTGTCGCCTGTTTGAGGCGCGCGAGCGCCACCTGATAGTCGAAGATCGCCTGAAAGAAAGCTATGCGCTGCGCCGCGAGCGAGGTCTCGGCGTCTGTCACTTCGATGATCTGCGCCTCGCCCGCGCGGTAGCGCAAGATGGAAGCGTCGAGGTTGCTCTGCGCGAGCCTGACGCCGTCAGCCGCGAGCCGGATGCGCCGCGCGGCTGACGCCACCTGCGTGCGCGCCGAGTTGAACTGCTGGTTGAAATTCCTGACGGCTTGCGCGCGCTCGTTCTGCGTCACCTGCTCGCGCAGACGCGCCTGCCGCTCGCGACTCCGGCTCGCACCGAAATCGAAGATCGGGATCGTCAGATTCACGGCAGCCGAAACGCCCGTGTGTTCTCGAAGGCGCGGGAACCTGACCGAGTCGGTGTCGAAGCCCCCGTTGAGTGAGTAAGAGAGTTGCGGAAGCCGGTCGGCGCGCGCGGCGCGAATGTCCTGCTTCGCCGCGCGGAGTTGCGCGTCGAACTGCGCGAACTCGGGTCGCCGTGAAATGTTGTCGGCGGTGAAGCGCGCCGCTTCGCCGTCGGACGGAACGAGGGTCGTCAGATCGATCGTTTCAATCGGTCGCGCGAAGTCGTAGCCGACGAAGACGCGCAGCGAGTCAGCCGCGGCGGCTTCGAGGGCGCGTGCGCGTTCCAACTCGTCGCGCCGCTGGACGGTCTGCAACTGCGCGCGCGTGAGATCGACGGGCGCAACTTCGCCGCCGCTCAAAAGCAGAGAGGTGATGTGCTCGAACTCTTCAGCCGCCGCGAGGTTCTGCTCCGCGCCGCGCCGCTGCGCCGAAGCGAGCGCGAGCCCGTAGTAGGCTTCGATGGTCGCTTGCTGAAGCGTGCGCCGAGCGATCTCAGTCCCTGCGCGCGCGGCATCGAGCAGCGCGCGGTTGCGTTCGAGCGTGGCGCGCAGTCGCCCTGAGATGTCTATGTCGCCCGCGACGTTGACGAGCGCTTGATACTCGCCGATGGCGTTGTTGGCGATGAGACTCTGGACGCGCGGCTCGCCGGGCGGCAAGCCGAGCGCGGGCGAAGTGTAGATGTAGCTGAGCGGCGCGCTGATCTTCGGCAGGAACGCCGCCTGCGCTTGTCGCACGTCTTCCGCCGCGATGCTCTCGTTCAGTCGCGCCTGACCCACGGCGGAGACCTGCGCGCCGGAGAGACGCAAAGCGTCGTCGAGCGTGATGGGTGTGTTCGCACCCGCGCCTGTCTGCGCCGCTCCTGTTTGACCCGCGCCTGTCTGACTTGTCGGCGGCGGTGTTTGACTTGTTGGTGCTGCCGTCGCCGGAATGCCTGAAGGGGGCGGGGCGGCAAGCACCGGAGGCGCGGTCGGGGCTGGCGTCGCTTGCGGCGTTGCTTGCGGCGACGGGCTTGCGAGCGGCGAGGCGGAAGGGCTTGGTGTTTGCGCCGGGGTCGGGGGCGTCTGCTGATTGGGCGCTTTCGTCGGTTGACTAGGAGTTGAAGACTTCTGTGGCGCTGAAGTAGAAGGCGGTTGAGCGGGAGTTGAAGGTTGCTGAGGATACGCCGCGCCACTCGCCGCGACAAGCAGGGCAAAGGCGACGAAAAAGTTCCGAAGCAGTCGGTCAGCCAGCCGGGCAGCGCTCATCTTGCGGTTCGTACCTCCGTCATTCGCCGATCGGTCAACGCACTCTCGCAAACTCACCGACGTTCGACGAATCCGGGGCGCGGACGAGAAACCCCACAGTACCGGCGCCAGGATGATAACAGTTTCCCCGAGTCCTGTCGCAAGCGGGAGGTGGCGGCGGCACTCGCCCGTGATGAACGAGACGCCCCTTCTTGAT
>JAVXVR010000036.1:0-3622 GCA_032230165.1 Acidobacteriota bacterium
GCTCTCCGGCGGCGAGGCGCAGCGCATCCAGCTTGCGACGAACCTCGGCTCGGCGCTCGTCGGCGCGCTCTACGTTCTGGATGAGCCTTCCATCGGTCTCCACCCGCGTGACAGCGAGCGCCTCATCAAGCTGCTGCACAACCTGCGCGATATCGGTAACACCGTCCTCGTCGTCGAACATGACGCCGACATGATGCGCGCCGCCGATCACATCCTCGACATCGGACCCGCCGCAGGAGAGTTGGGCGGTCGCGTCGTCTTCGAGGGCGACTACGCGGGGCTTTTGAAAGACTCCGCGACGCTCACGGGGAAATATTTGCGCGGCGAGGCGGAGATCAAAGAGCCGAAGCAACGGCGCACGTCGAAAAAGAAAATAACGATCCGCGGTGCGAGCGAGCACAACCTGAAATCAATCGACGTGGAGATTCCTCTGGAGATGTTCGCGTGTATCACGGGCGTCTCCGGCTCCGGCAAATCGACGCTCGTCCACGACGTGCTCTTTGCCGGGATCAAGAAGATGCGCAGCGAGTGGCAGGGGCACGTCGGCGCGTTCGCGCGGATCGAGGGCGCGCAGCAGATTGACGACGTGGTGCTCGTCGATCAGTCGCCCATCGGACGCACGCCGCGCTCGAACCCCGTCACCTACATCAAAACTTACGACGCCGTGCGCGAGCTGTTTGCCTCGACGCGCGAGGCGCAAGGAAAGGGCTTGGACGCCTCGCACTTCTCCTTTAACGTCCCCGGCGGGCGCTGCGACGTGTGCGAGGGCGACGGCACGGTGACGGTCGAGATGCAGTTCCTCGCCGATGTCGAACTGGTCTGCGAGGAGTGCAAGGGCACGCGCTTCAAGCAGACGGTTTTGGACGTGCGCTATCGCGGCAAGAACATCAACGACGTTTTGAGCATGACCGTCAGAGAGGCGATGCACTTCTTCCGCGACGTCAATAAGATCGCGAACCGCCTAAAAGTGTTAGACGACGTGGGGCTCGGATATTTGCGTCTGGGGCAGTCGGCGACTACTTTGTCGGGCGGCGAGGCGCAGCGCATCAAGCTCGCCGCGCACCTCTCGAAGCGCACGGGCGCGCGCACGCTCTACATCTTCGACGAGCCGACGACGGGCTTACACTTCGAGGACATCAACAAGCTGCTTGCAGCCTTCCGCACGCTGGTCGAAGCGGGCGGCTCGCTCCTCGTCATCGAGCACAATTTGGACGTGGTCAAAACCGCCGACTACATCATCGACCTCGGACCCGAAGGCGGCGACGCCGGCGGATACATCGTCGCAACGGGGACGCCCGAACAGATCATGAAGTCGAAACAATCCGAGACCGGTCGCTTCCTCAAGGCGCATCTCGCGCGCGCGAACGGTCGCGCGGCGGCGTGATGAGGGCGCGCGAAGTCGGGCGAAGTTGAAGTCGCTAAAAGTTAAGAGAACTTATTTCCGAGGTCACGCATCATGTCTCTAAAGGATCGCATCACGACAGACCTGACCGCCGCGATGAAGGCGCAGGACGCGCCGCGTCTCTCGACGCTGCGCATGGTGAAAGCCGCCATCCAGAACCGCGAGATCGACAAGGGCGCGCCGCTCATGGACGATGAGCTGACGAAACTCTTTCAGTCGCTCGTCAAACAGCGTAAAGATTCGGTCGAGCAGTACGATAAAGCAAACCGCCCGGAACTCGCCGATAAAGAGCGCGCTGAGATCAAAGTCATTGAGGAATACCTGCCGCAAGCCGCCACGCGCGAAGAGATCGAGCAGGCGGTCGCCGACGCGATTGCCGAGACGGGCGCGACCTCGATGAAGGAGATGGGCGCGGTGATGAAGGCGGCGCAGGGCAGGCTCGCCGGTCGCTCGGCTGACGGGCGAACCGTGAGCGAGATCGTGAAGGCAAAATTGGGCGCGTGAGATCGTATGTTCGAGCTTTATTTCGTTCTCTATCGTATTCCTAAAATGATGAGCCGCTTGGCGAGGGAGCGGAATCGGAGCGCGGTCGTGTGGAGTTTGTTTGGCATCGCCGCGTGGATCGGGGCGGAGTTGTCCGTCGCGTTCGGCTTCGGGATCGTTTACGCGCTGGGGACGACTTTCTGGGGCTGGGAGCCGGAAATGCCTGCTGGCTTGCGCCTCCTCTCATACGTCGTTGCTCTTGCAGCAGCGTTGGGAGGCGTCACCCTCGCCAGACATATTCTGTACACGAAGTCAGCTTACCCATCGGAATCGCACCCCAGCTTTCTTACTCCGCCACCACCGCCGCCGGAGTTTTAGTCGGCTTCGGCTCGCTTGCCTCGCCCGCAGTCGTCCCGTATAATCCGCCTCTTGCACGGAGCGCGGCGGCACGTTCTGAGTGGGTTCGCGCCCACTTTTTATTTTGGGCGCAAGCCGTTTTTGACGGGGGGCGAGCGGGATGGAGCCGGTCGAGGTTGAGGAGCGCATCCGAGGGATCGCGGAGAAGGTGGCAGCCGAACACGGTTTGGAACTCGTCCACGCGGACGTGGGCGTCGTCGGGCGAAGCGCGGCGGTGCGCATCTTCATTGATAAGCCGGGCGGCGTCACACACGAGGATTGTTCGACCGTGAGCCACCACGTCGGCACGCTCCTTGACGTGGAGGATTACATCAGCTCGACTTACACGCTCGAAGTCTCCTCGCCCGGACTCGAACGAGGGCTCTACAAGCGAGCCGACTACGAGCGCTTCAGTGGGCATATGGCGAAGATGAAAGTGCGCGAGCCCGTAGGCGGGCAGAGGAACTTTCGCGGGCGCATCAGGGGCGTCGAGGGCGACAAGGTTGTGTTCGACGACAAGACGAGCGGCGAGGTCAAAATCCCGCTAGGCGTCATCGCGAAAGCGAATTTGGAGATCGACGTTGAGGAAGAGTTTCGCCTCGCCGCCGAGCGCGAGCGAGCCGCCAAAGAGGGTGGCAGGTAGAACAACTGAATAACAACAGAATAGCCGGTCGCGCCGCAGGGCAACGGCACGCGCCCGAAGGGGCGACCGGAGCAGAGACAAATTTATGAGCGCATCCATCGGTCAGAGCATTGACGCGCTGTGCAAGGAGCACGGCATTGATCGCGAACTCGTCGTTGAGGCGATGAAGGAAGCGGTGCGCGCGGCGGCGCGCAAGCAGTTCAAGTCGGGCGAGGAGATCGCCGTCGAGTGGAGCGCGGACACGGGCATCGAGCTGTTCGCCTCGAAGGTCATCGTCGAGGAAGTGACGAACCCTGCGCGCGAGATGTCGCTCACGGAGGCGCAGGAACTTGCCGGCGACGAGGTGGACGTGGGCGACGAGTTGCAACTGCCGCTCCCGATGGAGGAGATGGGTCGCATCGCTGCGCAGACCGCCAAACAGATTCTCTTCCAGAAGGTGCGCGACGCGGTGCGCGCACAGGTTTACGAGCAGTACATAGACAAGGTCGGCGATCTCGTCAACGGCATGGTCAAGCGTTTCGAGCGCGGCGACATCATCGTTGATCTCGGCAACGTCGAATCACTGCTGCCGCGTAAAGAACAGTCGCGTGGCGAGCAGTGGAATCAGGGCGAGAGAATCCGCGTCGCCATCGAGGATGTGTTGAAGGAGGCAAAGGGACCGCAGATCATCACCTCGCGCTCTTCGCCGGAACTTCTCA
>JAVXVR010000285.1:0-3034 GCA_032230165.1 Acidobacteriota bacterium
GCCGCCTGACACGAACGCGCGCTAGGAGTCGCGCGTCGAACTTCACCGCGCCTCTACTTCATTCTTCATCAGCATCATTCTCGTCTAAAACGAAAAGAGGCTGCCCGTCGCTCAGGCAGCCTCTTTCATTTCGTCTGAGCTTCTCTCGACGCTCAGCGCGCGGGGTTCGCCGTCGCGTTCGACGCGCCCGCGCCGCCGATCACCGCGTCGAGCGGCGTGTACTCCAAATCTTGAGCCTGCGCGACCGCCTCGTAAGTCAGCTTACCGGCGTAGGTGTTGACACCCTCTTTCAGTCCGGCGTCGCGCGCGATGGCGTCCATGAAACCACGGTTGGCGAGCTTCAAGGCGTAAGGCAGCGTCGCGTTCGTCAGAGCGAAGGTCGAGGTGCGCGGCACTGCGCCGGGCATGTTGGCGACGCAGTAGTGAAGGACGCCTTCGACGTAGAAGGTCGGGTTCGAGTGCGTCGTCGGGTGCGTCGTCTCGATGCAGCCGCCCTGATCGACCGCGACATCAACGACGACCGCGCCGTTGGGCACGTCCTTGAGCATCGCCTTCGTCACCAGCTTCGGCGCAGCTGCGCCGGGCACGAGCACCGCGCCGACGATCAAGTCGGCTTCCGCAATCGCGCCGTGGATGGCGTAAGCCGAAGACGCGAGGGTCGAAATCTTCGACAAGAAAATGTCGTCGAGTTCGCGCAACCGATCTAGATTGCTATCAATGATCGTGACGTGCGCGCCCAAGCCGACCGCCATCTTCGCCGCGTTCGTGCCGACCACACCGCCGCCGATGATGACGACCTTCGCCGCGGGCACGCCGGGCACGCCGCCTAAGAGTACGCCGCGACCGCCCGACATCTTTTCCAGATAGTGCGCGCCGACCTGAATCGCCATGCGACCCGCGACCTCTGACATCGGCGTCAAGAGCGGGAGCGTGCCCTTCCTGTCCGTGATCGTCTCGTAGGCGACGCCCGTCACTTTTCGTTCGAGCAGTTGTTTGGTCAGCTCATGGTCGGGCGCAAGATGCAGGTAGGTGAAGAGCAGTTGCCCCTCGCGCATACGCGGGTATTCGGGCGCGACAGGCTCTTTGACTTTAACGATCATCTCGCCCTCGCCCCACACCTCGTCCGCCGTGTCGAGGATGGTCGCGCCCGCCGTCTCGTACAGCTTGGTCTCGAAGCCGGAGCCCGCGCCCGCGTCGCGCTCGACGAAGACCTGATGCCCGGCGTCTTTGAACGCGCGCACGCCTGCCGGAGTTAAGCCGACGCGATACTCGTTATCTTTAATCTCTTTGGGGAGTCCGACTTTCACAGTGGTGAATCTCCGTTCTGAATTTTTTGTCGGGAGCAAGCGCAGACCGATCAAACGTCTTCGTGCAAATGACGCGCCATGTAGCCTTCGACACTCGTGCCGTGCGCGTTCTGCAAAACCTCTTCGACCCACGCGTCACGCTCGAACGACTGCACGCGCAAGTCCCAGACGCACGCGCTCAAGCCCGTCGGCGTCGCGTCGTCAAATTTTTCCAACTCGTCCGACGCCGAGGTATAGACGTGATGATGCAACTCATTCTCGTCCGCCCACCAGTCTATGAAGATGAAGTTCGCACCGCGCCCGTCATGCACGCCGACGAAGCCGACGCCGTAGCGCGTCTCTGTCACGGCTGGCTGCGGCAGACGCTGACGCGCGAGCCGCTTTGCCGTCTCGATGAGCGCGGCGCGCGGTCGCTCCTCTCGGTACGCGATGCCGTAAACTTTCAGACGCCAGCCCGCCTCTCGCCACTCTTCCAAAAACCTGATGGGGCGCGGGCGGTAAGGCTCTCGCAACTTGAACATCCGCCCCTCTCAAAACTTACCGGCGGGCGCGGGCGACGCGCTAAGCGGAGCCGAAGAAGTCTCCGGCTCTGAGATCGTCCACGCTGATCTTTCCGTCGGCGGCGCGGTCTAGCAGGTCGATCTTCCCAATGACCTTTTTGATTTCGTCCCGCGTGACGTGCCCCTTCTCATCCAGAAGCTTCAGGATGGAAGCCGTTACCAACGCCAGCGCGCCTAGGTCGTACTCCAGCCGTTTGACTCTCGCGTGGAGTTGCTCATTCTCGCCTTCGCCGAAGCGGTTGCCGCGCTCACTCGCGCGCGCGATTGTTCCCAGGTGCTCAGCCTGCGCTTCCTCCGGAAAGAAGAAATCGTAAAGACTCATCGTTTCCGCTCCGTTGCGGTTGAGGCGGCGTTGGCGGCTGACTGGCTGCGCGCGCCGTACTCACTCAAAATTAACTTCATCGATCTGCGCGCGCTGGAGCTTGCCGCTGTAGTCAACGTAGATCGACTTCCACTCGCTGAAGATGTCTAAGACCTGCGTGCCCGCCTCGCGGTGACCGTTGCCCGTCGCCTTCGTGCCGCCGAAGGGCAGGTGGACTTCCGCGCCGATGGTCGAGGAGTTGACGTAGAAGATGCCCGTGTACATCTCGTTCATCGCGTGGAAGGCGCGGTTCACGTCCTGCGTGTAGATGGCGGCGGAGAGACCGTAGCGCACGCCGTTAGCGATCTGGATCGCCTCTTCGAGATCGTTCGTCGGGATGACACAGGTCACGGGTCCGAAAATTTCTTCCTGCGCGATCCGCATGTCGGCTTCCACGTCCGCAAAGACCGTCGGCTCGATGAAGTAGCCGTGCGCATGCTCGCCCGTCTCCAGACGGTTACCGCCGCACGCGAGTCGCGCGCCGTCCTCGCGCTCGCCGACTTCGATGTAGCCCATGATCTTGCGCACGGCGTCCGAGTTGATGACGGGTCCCATCTCGACGTTCGCGTTCGCGCCGTTGCCGACGCGCAGCGAGCGTGCACGCTCGACCAACTTTTTCGTGAACTGCTTGTAAACTTTTTTGTGGACGACGAGGCGCGACGAGGCGGTGCAGCGTTGTCCCGAAGTGCCGAACGCGCCCCAGACCGCGCCCTCGACGGCGAGGTCAAGGTCTGCATCCTCCAAGATGATGATGACGTTCTTGCCGCCCATCTCCAGAGAGCAGATCGCGTTGCGGTCGGCGCACG
>JAVXVR010000082.1:0-2959 GCA_032230165.1 Acidobacteriota bacterium
TGCGCCCGGCAGGGTGAGATCGAAACAAAAACGACCGCTAGAAGGGATGCCAGCTTTTTCATGTGAGCACTCCCCGGTTGCCGCCGCAAGTTGGGAAAGAGGAGGCAGCAGCAGCAGCGTCCGACCCGGCGCGCCATTCTTTCACAACCGCGCGCGAATTGCATCAATCATGTGCGGCGGCGCTGACCGTTTTCTGTGCGCGCCTTGCCTCGTCCGCCGCCCGCTACGACCCCGATCTCTTTGCGGCGCGTGCGCGGTTTCGTTATACTCCAGTTTACGGCGCGCGGTGTCGTTGAAGGTTCAAGGCACAACACGGTCGATGCGGCGGCGTGAGGAGTTCCCGACGGGCGGGAGGTCTCACGCGCCTGACGTTTTAACGGCGGTTGAGGTGCGAGGAGTTTTTTATGTACCAGTTACCTAACGGCGCGAACGGTGAGGCGGAGCGGGTGATGTTGCGGCGGCTGCGCGTGTGGATCGCGGCGCTGGCTGTGGTGTGTCTCGTGGTGGGGGCGGGCTTGGGCGCGCTGCTCGCGGGGCGCACGACCGTGGCGCAGGGCGGCGGGAGCGCGGCGCAGATCGCCCGAGCGCCCGAAGCGCTCTCCGCTTCGTTCGCCGAGATCGCCAGCCGCGTCGAGCCCGCAGTCGTCAACATCGACACGGTCGCCGCGCCGCAAGAGGCGGCGAAAGGCGAGAGCGGCGACGACGAGACGGACAGCAAAGAGGGGAACGACAACAATCCTCTGATGGACATGTTCCGCCGACAGATGCGCAGACCTTCGCGCGGGGTGGGCTCCGGCTTCATCGTCGATCCGAAAGGTTACATCCTGACGAACAAGCACGTCATCGAAGACGCGACGCGCATCACCGTGCGCTTGCAGTCGGGCGAGATTTTGCGCGGCACGGTCGTCGGGCAGGATCAGTTGACCGACCTTGCGGTCGTCAAGATCAACGCCGCGCACGATCTACCCACGGTCAAGCTCGGCGACTCCGACGCCGTGCAGGTCGGCGACTGGGTGCTCGCCGTCGGCTCGCCCTTCGGGTTGGATCAGACCGTCACCGCCGGGATCATCTCGATGCTCGACCGGCAGACGCCGCTCTCGACCTCGAACTTCCAACACTTCCTGCAAACCGACGCGGCGATTAATCGCGGCAACTCCGGTGGACCACTCGTCAACATGCGCGGCGAGGTGATCGGCATCAACTCGCAGATCGCCACTTCGACCGGCGACTACAACGGCATCGGCTTCGCCCTGCCGTCGAACGAGGTGTCGTTCGTCTATCAGCAACTCGTCAAGGGCGGCAGCGTCAAGCGCGGCTACCTCGGCGTCTATCTCGACACGGTGAAGGCTGAGTACGCGCGCGTCTATAATTTGCCGGAAGCGCGCGGCGCGATCATCACCGACATGAAAGAGGGTCCGGCGCAGAAGGCTGGCATCGAGGTTGGCGACATCATCGTCGAGATGAACGGTCAGCCCATCGTCAACTCGCAAGACCTGATCAACAAGATCGCCGCCACGCCCGTCGGGCAGTCGGTCAACCTCGCCTACCTGCGTGACGTGAACGGCAAGATGGAAAGGCGCGCGGCGAGCGTCGCCGTCGGCGAGCGACCGCTCGCGAGCGACAACATCGAGCCTTCGCCGACGCCTTCGAGTAAAGCCGCGCAGATCAAGAAGCTCAACGGCGCGGAGGTGGAGAAGCCGAAGCTCGGACTCACCCTGAGCGAGCTGACGCCGCAACTCGCCAACGAGCGGGGCTTGAAGAACGTGCGCGGTCTGCTCGTCAAGGATGTTGATCCGGCGGGGCTCGCGGCGGACGCCGACATACGCGAGAACATGGTCATCCAGAAGGTCAACCGCGTGCCCGTCAACACGCTCGCCGACTTCGAGCGGGTGGTCGGCACGCTCAAGCCCGGCGACGCCGTCGTGATGAACGTCGCCGTCTCGGCGGGCGACGGCAACGTGCGCCAGATTCTCGTGCAGTTCACTTACCAGTGACAAGTAAACAGTGACAAGTGACAAGCAAGACGGGCAACAAGCCGTCTTACTTGTCACTTGTCACTTGTCACTTGTCACTTGTCACTCCATATGGCACAAGCACGCAAGGCAGTCGCGAAGTCTGCGAAGAAGACTGCACGCAGTCGCGCGTCGGTTAAAACCTACAGCAACTACGTCGGCGGCGAGTGGGTCGCCTCGTCTTCGGGCGAGTACTTCGAGAACGTCAACCCGGCTGACACGCGCGACGTGGTGGGTCGCTTCCCCGTCTCGAACGCCGACGACGTGAACCGCGCGGTGGATGCCGCCCGCAACGCCGCCGACCGTTGGCGACACACGCCCGCGCCGCGTCGCGCCGAAATCCTCTTCCGCCTCGGCGAGATTCTCCTACGCCACAAGGATCGCTTCGCCGCCGACATGACGCGCGAGATGGGCAAGGTCTTGAAAGAGACGGGCGGCGACGTGCAAGAGGCGATTGACTGCACCTACTTCACGGCGGGCGAGGGCAGGCGTCTGCACGGCTACACGACACCCGCCGAGATGCCCAACAAGTTCGCCATGTGCGTGCGCCAGCCTGTGGGCTTGTGCGGTCTCGTCACGCCGTGGAACTTCCCGATGGCGATCCCTTCGTGGAAGATGATCCCGGCGCTCGTCTGCGGTAACACCGTCGTCATCAAGCCCGCCGAAGATACACCGCTCTCGACTTACAATTTAGTGAAAGCGTGCGAAGAGGCTGGCGTGCCCGCAGGCGTCGTCAACCTCGTCACCGGTTACGGCGACACGGCGGGTCGCGCGCTCGTCGAGCACCGCGACGTGCGTCTCATCTCTTTCACAGGCTCGACCGAGACCGGACGCGTCGTCGCCTCGGCGTGCGCCGACCGCAACGCGATCTGCTCTCTGGAGATGGGCGGCAAGAACGTCATCATCATCTTGGAGGATGCAGACCTTGACCTCGCCGTCGAGGGCGC
>JAVXVR010000116.1:0-5751 GCA_032230165.1 Acidobacteriota bacterium
AGAAGACAGAGTTTAAGAACCTCTACGATGCCTTGACCAACACGCAGTTCGTGGGCGCGTTGATGGATCGCTACAGTCTCCCTTCCGTCAGGACGCCGAACCCTGCGACGCCCGATGATGCGTCGGATGCCAACAAGGTCACGCTGACGCGCGCGGACTTGATCAATCGGCTGACGGCGGGCACGCTCACGCGCGCGCAAGTCGTGAGAGCCATCGCGGACTCGAACGAGGTGGGCGCGGCGGAGTTCAACAGTGGCTTCGTGGCGATGCAGTACTATGGCTACCTGCGGCGTGACCCCGAAACGGGCGGCTACAACGACTGGCTGCGGACGATCAACGCCAACCCGGCTGATGTGCGCTCGATGGTCAACGGCTTCATGAACTCGCCGGAGTACAGGCTCAGGTTCGGTCAGCCTTGAGCGCCTTGCGCGTCCGGCGGCGGCGGCGTGGTGTCTGAGGCGTGCGCGCCGCCCACGCCCGTACACTTGATTTTATTCGACGGCGGCGACTCGGACGCTCCGGTTATTCCTTGTTTCAGCCAACGCCCTCGCCTATAATTCGCCCACTCTCGCAACAGCCCCCGAGACGAGCGATTAGCCGATGGCATACCTCAAACAGCAGCGTCCCGAAAAAGTGACCGTCCCTTCCGTGCGCTCAAGCAAGGAGCGCAAGGAGCGGCTCGTCTGTCTGACCGCTTACGACTATCCGACCGCGCGCGTCGTGGATGAAGCGGGCACGGACATCATCCTTGTCGGCGACTCCGTCGGCAACGTCGTGCTCGGCTACGACACGACCGTCCCCGTCACGCTCGAAGAGATGATCCGCCACACGCGTGCGGTGCGTCGCGGCACGGAGCGCGCGCTCTTAGTCGCGGACATGCCTTACGGCTCTTATCACACGGGCGCGGACGACGCCGTGCGCGCCGCGCTCCGTCTGATCAAAGAGGGTGGCGCGGAGGCTGTGAAGCTCGAAGGCGGAATGAATCGCGCCGACGTGGTTGAGCGACTCGTGCGCGAAGAGATTCCTGTGATGGGGCACATCGGCTTGACGCCGCAGTCTGTCAACAAGCTCGGCGGTTTTCGCCTGCAAGGTAAGACGGCTGAGGCTGCGCGCACGTTAGTCGAAGACGCGCGCGCTTTGGAAGCGGCGGGCGCGTTCTCCATCGTGCTTGAGGTGATCCCGCGCGAGATCGCGCGACTCGTCACGGAATCAGTTTCGATCCCGACCATCGGCATCGGCGCGGGCGAGTTCTGCGACTCGCAGATTCTCGTCCTGCACGATCTCATCGGCTTGTCGTTCAGCCGCACGCGCCCGCGCTTCGTGCGCCAGTACGCGGATTTGCGCGCGCAGATGACCGAGGCGATCACGAAGTTCGCGGAGGACGTGCGCGGCGGGACTTATCCGGCGGAGTCGGAGTCGTATCCGCTGCCCGCCGAGGCGCGCGCCGAGCTTGAGGCTGAGACTAAAGCACTCGGCACTCAGCACTCAGCGCTCAGCGATGAGTCGAAGTGTTGAGTGCAAACGTTCGCAATTCGGGATTCAATCCAAGTCCGCCGCGCGGCGGACTTAACTTTTGAGCGGGAGTTTTCTGAGGCACGCGGCTGCTGGCTGACTGCTGACGGCTGATTGCTGATTGCTTTTATGGAAATCATCAACCGCACACAGCGTATGCGCTCGGTGTCGCGCAAAGCGCGGCGCGATCAGGATGGAACCATCGGGTTAGTTCCAACGATGGGTGCGCTCCACGAAGGACACCTCTCGCTCGTGCGCGAGGCGCGCAGGATGTGCGACACGGTCGTCGTCTCGATCTTCGTCAACCCGAAACAGTTCGCGCCCACCGAGGACTTCGGTCGCTACCCGCGCGACCTGACCAAAGACACGATGCTCCTCGCCGACTACAACGTGGACTACATCTTCGCGCCCGCCGTCGAGGAGATTTACCCGAAGGGGTTCACGACGCACGTCGAGGTCGAAGGTCTCTCCGATCCGCTCGAAGGCACGGCGCGACCCGGACACTTCCGCGGCGTCGCGACCGTCGTCGCCATTCTCTTCAACATCGTGCGGCCCGACTTCGCCTACTTCGGGCAGAAGGACGCGCAGCAGACCCTGATCGTGCGCCGCATGGTGCGCGACCTCGCCTTCGACACAGAGATCGTCGTGCTCCCCACTGTGCGCGAAGAGTCGGGACTCGCCTTCTCCTCGCGCAACGCCTACTTGAGTGAAGGCGAGCGGCGCGCGGCGGCTGTGCTCCACCACGCGCTCTCGCACGCAGAGAGCGCGTATGGCGAGGGCGAGCGCAACGCGAGGAAGCTCGCCGAGATGGTGCGCGCTGACATCGAGCGCGAGCCGCAGGCGCAGATCGAGTACGTCTCCGTCAACGACGCCGACACGCTCGACAAACTTGAGCGACTGGAAGACCGCCCCGTCCTCATCTCGCTCGCCGTCCGCTTCGGGAAGACGCGACTTATTGACAACGTCCTCCTCAACAAGTCGGGCAAGACCGGGCAGCTCAAGACCGGCTCGCTCGTCAAGCCGTAAGACGCTCGCGCACCGAGAAGCCGAAACTGCGGCTCTGTCATCGCTCTGCAACGTCAGCTCACCTCTCTGTCGTCCTGTCGTAACTCTGCCCCGCCCGCGTCGCTGTGGTAAACTGCCCCGTACTAACACGCAAGTGAAATCCGCCTCAGTCTAAAAGTCGGCACACAACAAGCTCGCGTCAGTTGCGGTACAAACCCAAATCAACGGCTCAGAATTTTTCGCGCGATGTCTGAAAGATCGAAACAGAAAGCTCACATCGAATTCACCTTAAACGGCGAGACGACGGAAGTGGCGTTTGCGCCGCACAAGACGCTGCTCGAAGTTCTGCGCGAGGATTTGAATCTGACGGGCACGAAGCATGGCTGCGAGCTTGGCGAGTGCGGCACGTGCGCCGTCCTCGTTGACGGACGCTCGATTCTGTCGTGCCTCATGCTCGGTCTTGACGCCGCCGGGCGCAGAGTTGAGACCGTCGAAGGCATGGCTGACGCGTCGGGCTTACATCCTTTGCAGGAAACTTTCGCCGACACGGGCGCGGCGCAGTGCGGCTACTGCACGCCCGGTTTCCTCCTCGTCGCGAAAGAGCTCCTCGCGCACAACGCGAACCCTTCGCGCGAAGAAATTAAAGAAGCCTTGAGCGGAAACTTATGTCGCTGCACCGGCTACATCAAAATTTACGAGGCGGTCGAACTGGCGGCGGCGCGTCTGCGCGGCGAAGAGTTGGAGCTGCCGCGAGAGAGCGTTTACGGGCTTGAATGAGTCCCGCAATTTTTTCTCTAGCCATGAATCAAAACGGCAATCATAAAAACTTCAAAGTCGTCGGCAAGCCCTTCCGCAAGGTGGACGCGCGTGCGAAATGCACGGGTCAGACGAAGTTCGCGGACGATATCACGTTGCCGCGGATGCTCTACTGCAAACTGCTGCGCTCGCACGAGCCGCACGCGCTGATCAAACGGATCGACGTGTCGAAGGCGCTTGAGGTGCCCGGCGTCTTTGCCGTTATCACGGGTAAAGACTTGCCCATCCCTTACGGCATCCTGCCCGTCAGTCAGGACGAGCACGCGCTCTGCGTCGAGAAGGTGCGCTTCATTGGTGACCCCGTGGCGGCGGTCGCGGCTGTAGATGAGGACACGGCGTTCGACGCGATGAACCTGATCGAAGTGGAGTATGAAAAACTTCAGACGATCACGAGCATCGAAGAGGCGATCTTGGTGGACGAGCCGCGCATACACGATTACGGCGACGCGGGCAACGTCCACAAGAAAGTTCATCTCGAATTCGGTGACATGGAAGAAGGCTTCCGCGAAGCCGAACACGTCCGCGAAGATATTTTCTTCTACGAGGGCAACACGCACCTGCCGATGGAGCAGCACGCGGCGGTAGCGCACTTCGATGCGGACGACAAGCTCACGCTCTGGTCTGCGACGCAGACGCCGCACTACGTCCATCGCGCGCTCGCGAAAACTCTGGGACTGAGGGCGGCGCACATCCGCGTTATCGCCACGCCGAACGGCGGCGGCTTCGGCGGCAAGAGCGATCCCTTCAACCACGAGATCGTCGTCGCCAAGCTCTCGATGCTCACGCGCCGCCCCGTCAAAGTCACTCTGACGCGCGAGGAGGTTTTCTACTGTCATCGCGGTCGCCATCCCGTCCTGATGAAGATCAAGACGGGCGTGCGCAGAGACGGCGCGATCACGGCGATGGACTTCGAGTCGTTCTTAGACGGCGGCGCATACGGCTCATACGGCGTCGCCTCGACGTTCTACACGGGCGCGCTGCAAACCGTCACTTATGAAATCCCGCGTTATCGCTTCAAAGGTCTGCGCGCGTTTACAAACAAGCCGCCGTGCGGACCCAAGCGCGGGCACGGAACCCCTCAGCCGCGCTTCGGACTCGAAATCCAGCTCGACAAGATCGCCGAAGACTTAAAGCTCGACCCGGCGGAGATGCGACTCAAGCATCTCGTCAAGCCCGACACGGTGACGGCAAACTACCTACGCATCGGCTCGATGGGCTTGGGCAAGTGCATCGAGCGTGTCGTCGAAGGCTCGGACTGGAAGAACAAGTTTTCGGGCTGGGACAGGCAGAGCAGAAAACTTCCCCGTGGGAGAGGCATCGGTATCGCGTGCAGCTCATATCTGTGCGGCGCGGGGCTTCCCATCTACTGGAACAACATGCCGCATTCGGGCGTGCAGCTCGGGCTCGACCGGCAGGGCGGCGTGCGCGTCCAGTGCGGCTCGACCGACATCGGGCAAGGCTCTGATTCAATTCTGGCTTACATCGTCGCCGAAGTCCTCGGTATCGACCCGTTCGACATACGCGTGCTCACAGCCGACACGGACTTGACGCCCGTCGATCTCGGCAGCTATTCGAGTCGCGTCACGCTGATGACCGGCAATGCCGCGCTTCAAGCCGCCGAACGCGCGCGCGAGCTGCTCAGCAAAGCCGTCGCCGAAAAACTTTCTCTCCCCGAAGAGAATCTCGCCTTCGCCGAGCGGCGCGTCTTCGACGTAGAGAACCCTGAAGTCGGTGTGACGTTCGCAGAGGCAGTCGTGCTCGCCGAGTCGAAGTACGGCACCATCGGCACGGTCGGCTCCTACACGCCGCCGCGCTCGCCCGGCAAGTTCAAAGGCGCAGGCGTGGGACCCTCGCCCGCCTACAGCTACTCTGCCTGCATCGCCGAAGTGGACGTTGACGCTGAGACGGGCTTTGTCTCGGTTGAGCGCATCTGGATCGGTCACGACATCGGACGCTCGATCAATCCGATGCTCGTCATGGGTCAGGTCGAAGGCTCTGTCTATATGGGTCTGGGCGAAGCTTTGATGGAAGAGATGACCTACCGGGCGAATCGCAACGTCGTGCACAAGTTCCCTTCACTTCTCGAATACAAGAGCCCGACGACTCTGGAGATGTGCGACGTAAAAACTTATCTCATCGAAGACGCAGACCCCAACGGTCCCTTCGGCGCGAAAGAGGTCGGGCAAGGACCGCTTCTGCCCGTCATGCCCGCCATCGCCAACGCGGTTTACGACGCGGTCGGCGTGCGGATTGATGAAGTCCCGATCACGCCCGAAAAAGTCCTCGCCGCGCTGCGCGCCAAAGCTCAAGGCAAAGACGCGCGCTACGGACCCAAAGGTGTGCCCACAGTTGACTGGCAAGAGCCGCTCAAAGTGCTCACGCCCGCCGAAGGCGGCGACGGGCGCGAGATGCCGCGCG
>JAVXVR010000139.1:0-4351 GCA_032230165.1 Acidobacteriota bacterium
ACCATAGTTCCTCCGAATAGCAAAGCAGCATAACGCCCGGCATCACCCGCGCCCTATTGCCATAATTGATAAAAGGCAAGCTAATTGGGCGTCGGGTGCATGCCGTTGTTATACCGCGCCGTCGCTAGAACATGACGTTGCAGATGTGTTCCTTACCTCTGTCATCAACCAAGTGTGCCTCCACAGCGATCTGCTTGCTAGGTTTGAGAAAGATGTCAGTACGAAATTCCCGAATTGCCTCGATACTTGCCCCAGAGCTAGATACAAGATCGGGAAGCCACTCTTTGTACCTGGCAATACTTTTGAGAACCCGTGGAGGCAGCGACATCTGACGCTCAGAGTCGGGAATCCATCGGATACTGATTCGCTCACCATTAGCCTGCCTCGCTAGTTGACGAAGGTCATCTATAACATAGCCATCATCTACATAATTCATAAAACTCACGAACGAGTGTGAGAAATTATGTGCGATAGATTTGAGGACACTGTACTTCATGTTCGTTAGCGGTATAACGCCCGGCATCACCCGCCGCGCATCCAATGTGAGTAGCGCCAAGTCTTGCGGATGAGAGACGCGCTATTCGCGGTCGGGTGCATGCCGTTGTTAGGCGGCGTGTTACTACGGAGCGCTGTGCCATTTAGTAGCAGACGCGGAGATTTCCAGCGCTAGCGTGCGGCTCAACTCGCGCCAAGGCAACTCAGTTGCATCGAACTCGATAATCTCGTAGCGCCGCCCGCATGTCCGCCAGCTTTGACAGGGTGCTTGATTCGGCTCCTGATCCCACGGGATTTCGGCCCGTCGTCGCAACTCCGCCAGCGCGCCGCTGAGAGTATCAAACTCGCCCTGCCATTCGGAATGCGCTTCGTCCTCTATAACCCACTTAGCCATCATCAAGCCGCCTAACGCATATTCTGCCGCGCCCTGCAGCATAACTCCGTAATGGGGAGTGTAAAGCCGCAGGGTGCGGCCTAACTCCGTAATGGAGCGGCAAAAGCCGCACCCTGCGGCAGAACTCCGTAATGGGGAGGCAAAAGCCGCATCTTTTTGCCCCGTAGAGCCACCGCGCGTGTATAATGCTCCCCCCTCGCGCCCGAACTCAACAGTTTTCCCTAGCGCCTCACAGCCATGACCCAACCTAAACTCTTAGACCGCGTACGGTCCGTCGCCCGCCTGCGCCACCTCAGTCTCAGCACCGAGCGCACCTACTCGGACTGGATCAAACGCTTCATCCTCTACCACGGCAAGCGCCACCCCTCCGAGATGGGCGTCGAGCAGATCAGGCAGTTCCTCTCATACCTGGCCGTCGCCGGGCGCGTCGCCGCCTCGACGCAGAACCAGGCGCTGTGCGCCCTGCTGTTCCTCTACCGCGACGTGTTGCAAGTCGATCTGCCATACGTCGAGGGCATCGAGCGTGCGAAGCGCCCGGCGCGCGTCCCCGTCGTCTTCACCCGGCAGGAGGTCGAGCGGCTATTGGCACAACTCACGGGTACCTTCCACCTTATCGCCTCCCTGCTCTACGGCTCCGGGCTGAGGCTGACGGAGGGGCTGCGGCTGAGGGTCAAGGACATAGACTTTGATTACGGGCAGATCACGGTGCGGGCGGGCAAGGGCGAAAAGGATCGCTGCACGGTGCTGCCCAGACCGCTCGATGAGCCGCTGCGGCAGCAACTCGCGCGGGTGAAGCTCTTATACGAGCAAGATTTGAACGACGGCTACAGCGATGTCTATCTGCCTTACGCCCTGGAGCGAAAGTACCCGAACGCTGCAAGGGAGTGGGTGTGGCAGTATGTCTTCCCTTCCGCCAGCCGCTGCGCAGACCCGCGCAGCGGCATCACTAGGCATCACCACACCTCACCCGACAGCGTCCAACGCGCTGTTAGGAGGGCACTACGGCTGGCGGGAATCACGAAGCAGGGCGGCTGCCACACGCTGCGCCACAGCTTCGCCACGCACCTGCTGGAAGACGGCTACGACCTGCGGACGATCCAAGAGCTGCTAGGACATTCGGACGTGCGAACAACAATGATCTATACACACGTCTTGAATAGGGGCGGCAGGGGCATTAGAAGTCCACTTGAGAAATAAGGTATGTGCAGGGCAAACCCAATCACCGTCATATTGGTGAATTAAGATCGATATCACAAAGCTAAAATGATTGCCTAGAGTGAGTTTCAGAGTTGTTGGCACACTATAGGCACACAAAACGGGCACCCCTAAATTTGGACTGCCCGTAAGTGGTTGTTACTAAAAGACTGGGAGGCAGGGACTCGAACCCCGATAGCCAGATCCAGAGTCTGGAGTCCTACCATTGGACGACCTCCCAATAAAGCGAGCAAAAATTTACGTGGCGGAGGCGTCCGTTGTCAAATCGCGGCGCGTGCGCGTCGCGTCGTCAGCGGCGCACCGCGGCGTTGACGACTGACTCGGTCAGGACAGCCGCGTCGAAGCGTTTGCCTTAGGGGACGACAGCGTTCTCGCCGCGCTTGAAGCCCGTGAGGAGTGCGGCGGGCGCGGCGAGCCCGAGCCCCAGCCCCAAGAGCACGGTCTGCGCCGCGACCTTCGCGCCCTTGCTGTCGCCCACCGCCCGACCCGCAGCCTGAAGCGGCACGCGCGTGCCGTCCACCGCCGTCACCTCGCGCAACTCCCAGACGATGCGCCCCGCCCGACCCCAGTGACCGTTGCGCTCCGCCTTCAGGACGCGAGCCGTAGCGGTTGCCCCCTGCGCGATGACCGTCACGCCGTCGATGATGACGGGGTTGACGACGCGAAAGCTCACCGGATCATTCGTGCGCGTCGTCATCGAGTCAATCGTGTGCGCCATCTCCAACTCGACGCGCATCCCCGTCGGAATCCTCACGGACGCAGGCACGTTTGATTGTGGCGCCTTCGGCTCAACAACGCTCTCGGCTTCGCCCACAGGCGCGGCGACGGCGGCGTTGCGCGGTGGGAGCATCGCCATGATCACGGCGTCCGGCGCGCCCGCGTCACGGAGTCGATGGAGGGCGTCGGACGAGGTGTCGAACGTCGCGCGCGAAGATTTGATCTTCGCGACAATTGTATCGGTCGGGAGCCCTGCGTCGAGCATCGCGAGCACGTCGTCGCTCGTGAGCGGCGCGACCGCACTCGCGGGCGTCGCGACCTTGTTCGTGGGCGTCGCGACCGAAGTCATGGGCAGCGCGACCGGTGCGGGCGACGGTTGGATAAGTTTTGCTGCGTCCTGTTGTGCGCACGCGGCGAAGGCGGCGGGCGCGTGAGATGGCAGAGACGTAAGAAGAAGCGCGCAGAGAAGTGATCGCATGAGGTTCAACTCCAACAGAGGTGTCCGAACGCAAAAAGGCGTGGCAACCGAAGTGCCACGCCTTTTGAGTTTTGATCACCGAGGGTAGTTAACTCTTTGACATTTTCTTTTCGTCGTCCTTGATCTTCTTGCCGAGATATTTTGCCAGCTTTTCCGCGGTGCTCCGCTTGCCGCGAGCGGCGTCGCCCCGGTGAGACGAATCGGCATAAACGATGACTCCAGTTCTCAAGTTAACAATCTTGATGCTGGCGGATTCTTCCGAACGACCGGAGCCGAAGATGGTCTTCGCCCATCCTGCTTTCTTAGTATCGGACGAGCCGGTAACCTCAAAATCAGCTTGCGAGCGATCATTAACGACAAGAAGCGGTACGCTCTTTTTGCGAAGCGCGGCAATGAAATAAGCATCAAAGCCTTCCATCTCCGCGACGTAAATTCTCGAGTTCGCCGGAATGCGGGTGTCTTCCAGCGTTATGGCGTGGGTGATAGGCACTGAGGCTGTTGTTGCAGTCGTAGGCTTCGGCTGCTCTTGGGCGAGCCCAACGGCGGTGCATAGCACCAGTAGACAAACAGACAAGGGAAAACGCAGCAGGTCTTTCATTGACTTTCCTTTCAATTTCTCGATTGAGGGTCAGGCGGGCTGACGCTGTTATTCGGGGAATGACTGTGAAGTCGTCACGGTAAAACCACAACGAGTCGGGGTAAAGCAGAAGTGTGAGAATGAAGCTGCCGCTCGATCAGTGAAGTTCGGACGGCAGTCGCATTTTAAACTGTAATCGTTTCCGCTTCCTCTTCGACGAGGTACGGCGTCGCAGGCTTGTCCGACTCGTCGGCGTCCGCCGCGAGGATCGATTGCACGATGGGAAGTGAGAGCGTACGCGCTCGCTCGATGCCGGGGACTGCTTTGCCCTTGGCGTAGACGGCGTGACGCCCGTGCTCGGCGTACCACTCGGAGAGGTTGGCGGTCTTGTGCATGTTCTCGATGATCTGCCGCCAGCCGACGCCCGTGTTGTAGGCGCAGAAACTAACTTCGCCCTCCTGCGTGCCATAGGGGA
>JAVXVR010000140.1:0-7204 GCA_032230165.1 Acidobacteriota bacterium
TTCGCGCCGTTGAGACGCGCGACGTTCGCCGAGAGGCGTTTGTCGCTAATCGCGCCTGCGGTCGCCGCGTCGTTAATCGCGCTGATGATGCTCGTGCCGGACATCTGCCCGCCGCCCGCCGCCGCCGTCGTCATGCTCGTCCCGTCGGGAAAGATGAGGGCGTTGCCCGCGCCGCTCAACTTAAGGTTGCCCATGACTTCGAGCCGTTGCGCGGGATTTATCGTCCCGATGCCGACGTTGCCACCCGATTGAATGGTTAGCATGTCGGTGTTGTTGACCCCCAACCGCAGCTTTTCGCCCAGCGTGCCATTGTTGTATCTGATATAGGATTGGTTCTGATTCTGGGTGTCACCCAGATCAATTCCGGCGACCCCGTTCGACCCCGCGATCACGGCAAGGATGGCATGATTTGCGGGATCGCCGTCGTTGACGAAACCGGCGACCCTGTCGGAGCTGAGCGGGTTGCTGCCGGAGGATGACGTCACCACGTGCAACCTCTGAGTCGGATTAGCAATCCCGATCCCAATGTTGCCGTTCGACTCCGTAACGTTCGAGTTTCCGAGCGTGCCCGCGTTGTCAGCCCACTTCGCCAACTGGTTCGCCGTCCCCGCTCCGGTCGCGGCGGGCACGACCGTACCGCCGACGACCGACGCCGCGAGCACGCCACCATTGCCCTGCGCCGACTTCAAGACCGTGCCGTCGTCGAAGACGATGCCGCCGCGCGCGCGAATCGTGCCCGCCACGTCGAGCGTCGCCTGCGGATCGGTCGTGCCGATGCCGACGCGCCCGCCCGCCGTGACGCGCATCTGCTCCGTCTCCGTCCCGGCGAAAAAGTCGCCCGTGCGGAAGGTGAGCGCGCCCGTCGTGCTCGTCACCGCGCCGACCTGCCCGTCGTGGCTCGTGACGGTGACGGCGCGCTCCTTGCCCTCGCGCATGACGGTCTGTGCGCCCGCGACCTCAGACGGATTAACCTTCAACGCCTGCCGCGCCGAGGCTAAGGCTTTCGACTGCGCCGCCGTCAACTCGTCTTCGCGTGCGACGGCGAGCGAGACGCGACCCGCAGCGACCGACATCGCGCTCAACTTCTGCGTCGCGCGGTTGTGCAAGTCCTTGACCGTCACGACGCATAGGTACGCGCCGTCCGCCAAGCCCTGCGGCACGTCCGCTATCTTCCAGTCGATGACGCTGCCCGCGCGCGCGCCGGAGTCGAAGACAAGCTCGCCCGCCGCCGCGTAAATCTGGAGACGCATCTGCAAGACTTCGCCCGGTGAGGCGAAGCGCGCGCCTGACTCGGACGCGGACGCCGTCACCGCCGGGGCGTCAGACGCGTGCGCCTCCGCCGACTGTGCGTCCGCGGATGCTTGTGCGCTCGACGCCGCCGTCTGCGCCGCCGCAGCGCCGCAGAGGATGACGATTGACAAGAGCGTTGAGAGCTGTTGACGCGGGCTAACCATTTCAGGACTCCTTTTTCGGGGCGCGGCGGCGAAAGATAAGACCGCCGCGTCCAGACTCATTAAGTTTTATGAACCGTGCGCGACCGTCGCCGTGAACGGGAGCGCCTTCACATGGCTAACGCGCATTCAAGCAGCGAAAGGGATCAGGTCTTGATAAGCGAAGCACGAATTTTTATCCGGCGTGTGCGAGCGCGGTCTGTATGTTCGTGAGAGTGCGCGCTGAAGGCGGCGCGCGAGATCGTCGCGGTTGGGCTTGATTAAGACGGCGTGTCGAGCTTATCTTGCGCGAGCCGCTGCCGGGCGCGAGGTCTGCGACGACAACGAACACGGGCGGACAAAGTTCAAACGAGAGGAATCCGACATATGCTCCCCATTCCAAACGAGGCGCGCGTCTGCAGACGCTGCGGCAACGTGGCGACAGACGACGCGCAGCGCTGCCCGCGCTGCGGCGGGACGTTCGCCCGCGCCAAGACCATGAGGATGCTCGGCTGGATGATCATCGGGATCGGCGCGTTTCTCGCCATCTCCATGAGCGTGATCACGTTCTACGTCGCGCAGATCATGTATCACACGAGCGCACCCGGCACGCACGCCGGGTTCACGGGCACACCGGAGATGGCGTTCTTCATCTTCGCCCTGTTCGGGTTCATCATCTTCTTCGGCTTAGCCTCCGTCGTGAGCGGCGCGTGGCAGGTGCGCCACGCCAGACCGAACCGCAAGCTGATGTTCCTCTTGATCGGTATGGGGTTGCTCTTCATCATCATCGGAAGAGTCGTCAGATTTCTGCACCACTGACGACCGCCGCGCCGACCGCTCTGTCATTCATACGATCCCATGACACAAACTCAGCCACAGCCCGCGACGCGCATCGCCGCGACCGAAGAGATCAGATCGCACTTCCCCGCCATCGAGCGCACGCAGGGCGGACAAGGAATCGCCTACTTCGACGGACCCGGCGGCACGCAAGTACCGCGCGCCGTAGGCGAGGCGGTGCTCGATTACCTCTACCACCACAACGCCAACACGCACTGGGAGTATCCGACGAGCGCGGAGACCGACGCGGCGCTGGCGCAAGCGCGCGACACCTTCGCGGAGTTCTTCAACGCGTCCGCCGAAGAGATCGTCTTCGGCGCGAACATGACGACGCTCACGCTCCATCTGTCACGCGCGCTCGGTCGAAAATTTTCCCCCGGTGACGAGATCGTCGTCACAGAGCTTGATCATCACGCGAACGTCGATCCGTGGCGGGAGCTGGCGCGCGATCTCTCGCTCACAGTCCGCACGGCGCGTCTGATCCCGGAGACGGGGCAGCTCGACTACGAGGAGTTCGCGCGACTCGTCAATGCACGGACGCGACTGGTCGCCGTCGGCGCGGCGTCGAACGCGCTCGGCACGATCAACGACGTGCGCGCATGTATCGAGCTGGCGCGACGCGCGGGCGCGCTCACGTTTATAGACGCCGTCCACTACGCGCCGCATGCGCTCATAGACGTGCGCGAGTGGGCTTGCGACTTCCTCGCCTGCTCCGCCTACAAGTTCAACGGTCCGCACGTCGGCATCCTCTACGCGCGGCGCGAACTGCTCGACGAGTTGGAGTTTCACAGGTTGAAGCCCGCGCCCGATTACGCGCCGGAGAACGCCGAATCGGGCACGCTCAATCACGAGGGCATCGTCGGCGCAGCCGCCGCCGTTGACTTCCTCGCCTCGCTCTGCCGCAACAGCAGCGCGCCACGCCGCGCGCGACTCGCCGCCGCGTTTGCAGAGCTGCACGCGCGCTCCGCGCGACTCACAGAGATGTTGTGGACATCTCTCGCACAGATCGAAGGCGTGCGCCTCTACGGCTCGCCGCCGGGCGCGGCGCGGCGCACGCCGACCATCGCCTTCACGGTCGAAGGCGTGGCGTCGGATGAAGTTGCGCGCAGGCTGGCACGGCGCGGCGTCTTCGTCTCGCACGGCGACTTCTACGCGCAGACGGTCGTCGAGCGTCTCGGTCTCGGCGCGGAAGGGCTCGTGCGCGCCGGCTGCGCCGTCTATACGACCGAAGAAGAGATCGCGCGGCTCATCGAAGGCGTCCGCGCGATCCGCGAAGGCTGACGCGAGGGGGCGCGCCGATGTCCGTCGAAGAAGAGAGCATGACAGTTGAAGAGAACAAAGCGGTCGTCGCGCGCTTCTATGAAGAGCTGTGGAACGGGCGGCGGTTTGAAGTCGCCGGAGAGATTTTCGACGAGGCTTGCGTCACGCACCAGATGTGTTCGGGCGCACCGCTCGACGCCGCGCCGCGCCCGCCTGCTGAGATCAAGCGGCACATCGCGGCATGGCTCGCGTCGTTTCCTGATCTGCGCTTCGAGGTCGAGCAGATGATCGCCGAGGGCGATCTCGTGATGACGCGAAGCGTGATGCGCGGGACGCACGCGGGCAAGTGGATGACGGTTGCACCGACGGGCAGGGAGGCGAGTATAAGAATGATGATCGTCCACCGGCTCGCAGGCGGAAAGATCGTCGAAGATTGGGTGCTCGTCGAATCCTTGGGCTTCTTCCAGCAGTTGGGACTGCTGCCCGGTCGCGAAGAGATTTTCTCGCGCGCCGCGAAGTAGCCCGCGCCGATTGCGCCCACGCACGATTGCCCCCTTGTCCGCACGCGCGCGAAAATCCGCTTGCCTCGCGACGCGGAAGGGGTAGAATAGCCCCGCACAGATTCCCGAAAGGCGCGCGGAAGCAAACCTTAACTTTCACGCAGCCGACCTTGCGCGTCGCACGCCGCGCCCGCCGCAGAGTCTCACGGATCAGCCTGCTCCGAATTTCTCCGGCGCACTCATCGCTTACTCGCACCGCCGTCGCCCCACATCCAGACGTTGACAACCCGAGGCACTCCGCCATGCTCAGACGATTCCGCTTCCTCCCGCTCATCCTCCTCGTCCTCTCGCTCCCGCTCTGCGCCGACTTCTTCAAGACGACCGCGCGCCGCACAGCAGCGGCGGCAGCACAGTCCACTCCCGCCGCGCCGACTTCGCAGCCCTCGCCGCAGGCGGCGCGAACGGGCGTCGCCGTGCAACCGACGCCACGCCGCGATCCGCTCGTCATACGCATCGGCGTCGTCAACTACAACGGCTCGGAGAAGACCCACTTCGACTACGAGCAAATCCTCGCGCGCATGGCTGGGCGGCAGAAAGATCAGAAGATCAGCTTCCGCCTCGTCGATGGCGCATACGACGACGTGTTGGAGTGGTACAAGAGCGGACTGCTCAACGTCGCGATCTTAAGCCCCGGTGTCGTCGCCGAATTGATGACGCTGCCGGAGTGGAAGGACGAGCTAAAGAATCTCTACATCGCCACAGAGGGCTCGCGCCAGCTCCAGCCCGTTATTAAGTTCGCCACGCGCGCACGCTACGAGCCCGGTGCTCAATATAACTACAACCCCGTCTGCCTCGTCCGCGACGACTCGCCCATCAAGTCGGTCGAAGACATCCGGCGTTTGACCGCTTCGACGACCGAGATGCACAAGATTAAGTTCATCTTCGTCCATCCGCTCTCCGTCTCCGGCTACATCCTCCCCGAATACGTGCTCCGCGAGAAGTACGGGATTGACACGTCGAAGGAGCAGATCGAATGGTCATACGATCACGTCCAGTCGCTGCGCCAGCTCAGTGAGGACGATCCAGACGGCGACGCGCGAGTCGCCTTCGTCAAAGACGATACGGAGGCTCCCGCCAAGTTTCGCAAGATCGATCTCACGGGGCTCGAAGAGGAGCGGGGCATCATCCCGCAGGACGTGGTACTCATCCATCCGAACTTCATCGAGCACAAGGAGCAGGTGAAGAAACTTTTCGGAGACTACGGCGAGGAGTTTAAGCGCGGCGCGCAGCCCAAGGCGGGCGAGGAGAATCTCTGGAAGGTCTATGAGCCGCGCGACGACTGGCAGCAGCAGTACGCGCATGTCGTCGGTTGGCTCGGCGCGCTGCACCTCACGGCGGACGAGGGCGCGCAGCAGTTCCTCACGCTCGAACAGATCGTGGGGAAACTGCGCAACCTCAAGCGCAACCGTCCCGACACGCGGCTCGCGCTCGTCCTCTCCGGCGGCGGCGCAAAATGCGCCTACCAGCTCGGCGCGATCCGCGCCATCGAGGATGAGCTTGACACCTACACGGACAAAAACGGCAAGCGCGACGTGGACATCGATCTGGTCGTCGGCACTTCCGGCGGCGCGATCAACGCGCTCTGCGTCGCGCTCGGAGTGACGCGCGACCCGCACGGCATGAGCGCGCTCGAGCGCACCTGGGAGGGCTTCAGCCAGACGACCTTCTTCGAGCCGTGGGGACCGTTCCCCGCTACCATCGGGCTCTTCCTCGGTCTGCTGCAAGCGATCCTCATCATCCTCTGCGTGCGCCTCTTCGCGCCCGAAAAGATCAACTGGCATCGCCACGCCGGAAAGATCGCCGCCGCGATGCTCGTCGTCGCCGTCGTGCTGGCGCTAACGCGCCTGCGCGCGTGGGCGATCATCCCGCTCATCGTCCTCTTCCTGATCATCTGCGTGCGTCTCTTCAGCACCCCGACACGCATCTGGTGGAAGCACGCGGGCTGGGCGATGCTCGCGCTCGCTCTCTTGGAAGTGCCCGTCGCCTTCCTCGACTGGACGCCGTGGCGACACACAGAGTACGTCGTCACCATTACGCTCGCCGCCCTCGAGTTCATCGTGATCGTCATCGTCGTCCGCATCTATAACACCTTCAGTCGGCGCTGGCTGCAACACTCGCTCGTCATCTTCGCCGTCGCCGTCGTTGCGGAACTCGTGCTGCTGCGCCGGACGGGTTATTGGAGCGCGTTTAGTCGGCTCGGCAAGGATCACGTCGTGCACCACCTGTGGCTGCTCGTCACGCTCGGACCGGGCTGGACGGTCTTGAGCCTCTTGCTCGTCGGCGGCGCGCTGCTCTTGATCGGTCACACGAAATTCTCCGGCTGGCAGCCGATGGATTACAACATCATCCCGAGCGGCAAGAACGAGCGCAGCTTGCTCGTCTTCCGCCGCCACCTGCTTTTGCGCCTGAGCCTCGCGCTCGCGGCAATCGTCGCGCTCCAACTTTCGCTCTCGCTCTTCCACTACGACTCACTCTCCGACTCGGCGGGCATCCAGAAGGCGATGGCTGATCAAGTACCCGCGCTCGTCAAGACGCTGCACCACAACCTCTCTGTGAGCGGCGCGACCGACGAGGCGAAGCTCGACGATCTCTCGCGGCAGATCATCGCGGGCGACGGCGAGGGCAAAGACTGGCTGACGCGCGATCTCGTCATCACGAGCATGAAGCTGCCCGCCGGTGAAGGCGGCGCGGGTGTCGGCGTAGGCAGTGAGTCTTGCGCGCCCGCCGACAAATCCGACGCGGCGAGCGACTGGTACTTCTACTTCGATCACAGAGACGCGCACCAGAGCGCGGACGAAGCCGCCGTCGCCGCCTCCGACCCCCACGCCGTTTCCGCCGCACGCGCCGAGTCGTCCGACGAGTTCATCAAGAAGGACACGCGCTTTCGCTCTCTGCGCTGCGGCGAATACGGCGACAAGCTGATGGACGTGGTCATCGGCTCAAGCTCGATCTTCCCTGTCTTCCAACCGCGCGCGCTAACCGCGAGCGTCACGGCTGGCGACGTCGGTCGTCCCGCGACGCTCGCCGAGTTGATCGACGGCGGCTTCGCGCACAACAGCCCCATCGAAGCGGCGGTTCTCTGGGGCGCGACGCACATCATTCTGGTCGAAGCGTCGC
>JAVXVR010000256.1:0-3968 GCA_032230165.1 Acidobacteriota bacterium
ACTCTTCGACGGCGCGCGCTACTCTGTCGTCACGCTCGATCTCATGGACGAGCGGGGTCGCGAAAAAAGCGTCTCCTTACGCCGCACACAGGAGATGCGCACTCCACAGTTCGACGTGCGGCGCGTCGGCAGCGTCGCGGTAGTTCGCTTCAACATCTTCTCGCAGGAGATCGCGACGGCGCTCGTGCGCGCGATGCGTGAAGACAAAGCTGTGCGCGGCGCGCGCGGAGTTGTCATTGATTTGCGCGACAACGGCGGCGGCGAGGCGGAATCCATGATCGACATCGCCTCGGCGTTCCTCCCCGTGGGCACGCGGCTCGGCGCGTTCACGGATCGCGACGGGCGCACAGTCGGCGCGCCGCAGACACGACGCGCGATGCTGTTTGCGGCGGACGAGATCGAGAGCTATCGCGGCGCGCTCGTCGTCCTCACGAGCGGGCGCACGGCGAGCGCGGCGGAGATTTTCGTCGCGGCTCTCAGAGATGCGGGGCGCGCGCGCGTCTTGGGCGAACAGACCTGCGGCTGTGTGCTCGCCATACGCACGCGCCATCAGCTTCCCGACGGTGGACTGCTCGACGTGAGCGAGATGGACTATCGCACGGCGCGCGACCGCAGACTCGAAGGCGTTGGTCTAGCGCCCGACGAAGTGGTCGTGTCGACACGCCGCGACATCGAGCGGGGAAGCGACCCTGCGCTCGCGCGCGCCGTCGCTCTCCTGAAAGCTGCTCGCTGACAAATTAAATTCAGAAGCTGTTTTACAAAAACTTGATGACGCGCAAAGAAAGAGGACGACAAACATCTGCCGTCCTCTTTCGCTGTGACGCAAGGTGTAGTATCTCGCGCCTGATCTTTGGTTGTTCGCGCCTCACGGCTCCGGCGGGGGCGGCTCATCCGTGCCGCGCTTGCGGTTGAAGCGCGAGTTGGGGAGCCATGCGGGCATCGCGTCGGCGTTGGCAACGCGCAGGACGACGACGAGACCGAGTTGTGCCAAGCCCCGCGCGCCTTCCCAGTTCCAGTCGGGCTGGATGATGTCGGTCGGCAGGTGGTAAGCCTTCTTCTCGTAGTCGTGAACGCGCGCGACGAGTTGCTCCTTCGTCAGGTCGGGCGCGCCGAGCAGCATCAGCGCGGGCACGCCGCGCTTGACGAAGGCGTAGTGATCGGATCGGTAGAAGGCTTTCTCTTCCGGCATCGGATCGGGCATGACCACGTCGTTCAACGCGGCGGCGGCTGATGCGAGCAGCGCGCCGAGATCGGAATACTCCGCGCCGAAGCCGACGACCTTTTTGAGCGGACCGTAAATCTCCGTGCCGATGCCGTCGAAGTTGAAATCCGCCGCCACGCGCTTGATGTCCCACGTCGGCTTCTTCGTCCAGTACTCCGAGCCGAGGTCGCCATACTCCTCGCCCGTCAAAGCGAGGAAGATGACGGAGCGGCGCGGGCGCGTCTTCGACGCGGCGAGTGATTCGGCGACGGAGATCATCTCCGCGACGCCGAGCGCGTTGTCGGCAGCGCCGGGAAAGACGCGGTTGCCCGTGTCCGTGCCGAAGGCGTCGTAGTGCGCCGAGAAGACGACCGCCTCGGACTTGAGAGCCGCGTCCGAGCCTTCGAGGTAGCCGACGACGTTGTTGCCCGCGACCTTCGCGTGGCTGAGCTTGATCTTGATCTTGGCGGAGTGTTTCAGCTCCTGCGAGACGAACTCGCCACGCTCCGCTTTAGCGTGTGCCTGTGCGTAGGTCGTGCCCGATCCGTTGAACAGTTTTTCCGCGCCCGTGTCGCTGACGGCGACGAAGGGCGGGAGTTGCGGCGGGAGCTGGGGCGCGTCAACAGTCTCTAGCTGGCGGCGCGTCATGTAGTCGGCGATCATCGCGTAAGGCTCTTGCTCCGTCGCGGAGTTGGCGACGACGATCCCCGCGACCCCGCCCATGACGAGACTACGCATGATCTGGAAGCCCACATGCGACTTCTCCCACGCCTCTTTGTTGACGCTCTTCGGCGGACCTTGCAGCAGGACGACGATCTTGCCCTGTAGGTTGAGACCCTTGAAGTCGTCGTGGTTCATCTGCGCGGACTGGATGCCGAAGCCGACGAAGACGAGGCGACCGCTCGCGTCTTTGTCGCCCGTGAACGGTGGCGCGGCGTAGAACTCTTCGCCCATCTTCAGCGCGTCGTCGTCCGCCTTAAACGATGTTTCGGGCGTCGCCTGAAACTCGTTGAACTTGACTGACTGAAAGTAAGTATCCTTCTCGCCGAGCGGCTTGAGACCGAGCTTGGAAAAGCGTTCGGCGATGTACTGCGCGGCGCGCTCGCCGCCGGGCTGACCCGTGCCGCGCCCCTGCATGTCGGGCGCGGAGAGCGCGGCGGTCACTTCGCGTATGGTCTCGGTTTTAACGCGCGCTGTGGCATCGCGCTCTGCTTCCGAGAGCGCGCTCGCGGTGGCAGCGTTGGTCGCGACTGTCTGCCAGCGCGCGGTGGCGGCGGGCGTCGCCACGAACGAGAAGGCGATGAGCAGCGCGGCGAGCGAACGCCGCGCGCTTAGCGTGCGAGGTTTCGTTGTGAACAACTGATTCACTCCTGAGCTAATCGTGGAGGTCTAGAGCGGACGCGATGGTCTCGCGCGCCTGAGATTAACTTGAGACAGCGCGGGCGCGCAAACCGCGACGGCGCGGCGCGGCAGCGTGTTATTATCGGCGCGGATGTGATCGCTTAAAAAGGTTTTTCTCATTCAACTCAAGGCTGACTCCCCATGCTCTACCTCTCGCAAATGCTCGGTCGCGCGATCCGCGACGTGGAAGGCGATGCGGTGGCGACGATCAAAGATGTGGTCGTGCGCCTCGGCGAAGATCACCCGCCGGTGATGGGGCTCGTGGCGCGCTACGGTCGGCGCGACTTCTACGTCCAGCGCCCGCGCCTCTCGCAGTTCGGAGCAAGCGGCGCGCAGCTCAACACGGACATACTCGATCTCTCACCCTTCTCGCGGCGCGATGGCGAAGTCTTGCTCGCGCGCGACGTGCTCGACAAACAACTCATAGACGTGGACGGCAAGCGCGTCGTGCGCGTCAACGACGTGCAGTTGTTCGAGGCTGCCGGAGAGTGGTATGTGACGGGCGCGGACGTGAGTCTGCAAGGTCTCTGGCGTCGTCTCGCGCCCGCAGGGTTCATCGGCAGCCGCAAGCTCGTCGAAGTGATCGACTGGGCGGATGTTGGATATCTGGCGACCGACGCGGCGACCGTGCAGTTGAAATCCTCGCGCGCGAAATTGTCGCGCCTGCATCCGGTCGAGATCGCGCGCCTTGCAGAGTCGCTCTCGTTCCAGCAGGGTGCGGAGGTGCTCGCCTCGCTCGACGACGAGACCGCCGCGGAGACTCTGGAAGAGATGCCCGAAGAGCATCAGGCGCGCATCATCGGCGACATGGACGAGGAGCGCGCCGCAGACATACTCGAACACATGTCGCCCGACGAGGCGGCGGACGTGCTTGGCGATCTGCCCGAAGAGGTCGCGGAGGATTTGCTCAGCCGCATGGAGGGCGAGGAGCAGGCGGAGGTCGCGGAGCTACTGCCTTACGAAGACGACACGGCGGGCGGCTTGATGACGACCGAGTTCGTCACGCTCCCGAAAGGCTTGACGGTCGGCGAGGCTCTGGCGCGACTCCGTGAGATGGCGGAGACGCCGAACATGATCTACTACCTCTACGTCGTCGAGACAGAAGGATCGTGGAAGCTCTCCGGCGTCATCGCGCTCCGAAGTTTAATTCTCGCAGACCCGACTTACCCGCTCGAAGCCGTCATGCGCGAAGAGTTCCAGACCGCGCACCCGGACGACTCCGCGCGCGACGTCGCCGAGACCATCGCCGAGTACAACCTGCTCGCCCTGCCCGTCATAGACGACGAAGGCGACATCGCCGGCATCGTCACCGTTGACGACGCGATGGGGTGGCTATTGCCCAAAGGTTGGAGACAGAGACTGCCGA
>JAVXVR010000272.1:0-4388 GCA_032230165.1 Acidobacteriota bacterium
GCCAAAAAATATAACATGATCGAGGATGATGGAAATTATTACGAACTGTACAACAATAATGGCGTGATTCATGTTTTGATGAGTTTGTTAGATGATAAGTTCAGAGATATGTCTAACTTTGCTTATCCACAATTAGTCACGGACAGTCGAAAGCTTATTAAAGAATGAACATATTCTTCCATTCCTCATGAACTTCAGTACATCGTACATTTCTTGACCATTCACAAAACAGATAACCAAGGAAAGAGACAAATAACTATGAGCACGGTAGTCGAAAAGATAGAAGAGCTGCAAAAGCAACAAGCTTCTAAAGCTATTGTAGCGCAAGAAAAATATCGAGACCTCATGTCTCTACTAAATGAATGTGAAGACTTGCGGAGTGATGCGTCCAAGAAATTACACTTGCAGAGTAATGCATCCAAGGAATTACAAAGACAGCTACCCATCGTCGCCCAAAAAGTAGAACTACTACATAATGATCTGTTATCCACACTTGATGAGTGGCAGGAATTGGATTCACAAATTTATGATGTGGTTCAGGGGGAGTTACGCGAAATCAAGGATCGAGTTATTAAAGTCAAAAAGCTCCCTATGCCCTCCCCTCCTCAAGAAGAGAATAAACTACGTTCCGGCAAACCAATCGAAGATGATTTTGAGCCTCCCACATCTGAATTACTAGAATATGATTAGGCATTTAATAAAAACTACAAGTCACTCGCAACGCCCCGTTCCAAGTCCCGCTCTCACATCGTGAGAAGCCCCGCAAAGTTGCCATTGGCTACACAACTTTCACCTCACCGGTCGCCTCAATAACTGCACTGACTTTCACGGCTTCTTGCCTTCGACCCAGGCGGGCTTGAAGTCGGAGTTGACGAGCCAGATGACGGGCTGAACCATCGAGTTGATGGCGCGCGTCATGTGCGCGATGTCGAGGTGCGCGAGGTCGTCGCCGGGCTGGTGGTATTCGGGATGCAGACCGAAGCTGGAGACCGTGTGCGCGACGACGCCGCGACGCGCGAGCGCGTAGTTGTCCGAGCGCTGGAAGAAGTTCTGTTCGGGGTGCGGGTCGGCGACGAGGCGCGCGCCCTGCTTGGCGAGTTCCGCTCCCAAATTCGAGCGTTCGTAGCCCGTCAGCCACAGCGTCCCCTGCTCCACTTTCGGATCGGGTCGCCCGATCATCTCAAACTCTAAATTGGCGATCATCTGATTGATCGGCACGGGCGGGTGCGCGAGGAAATACTGCGCGCCGAAGCCGCCGCGCTCCTCGCTGCCGAACGTGACGAAATAGACCGTGCGCTTCGGTCGCCTCCCCGCGCCGAGCACGCGCGCCAGCTCAAGGACGGCGACCACGCCCGACGCGTCGTCGTCCGCGCCGTTGCAGATCGTGTCACCATTCGCAGCGCGACATTGATTGCCCTCCACGCCCGCGACGCCTAGATGATCCATGTGCGCGGTCAGGAGCACGACTTCGCTTGCGAGTTTCGGATCGCTGCCGCGCAACACGCCGACGGCGTTGTAGGTGTAACTCCGCTGCTCCGCGCCGGGCGCGCCTTCGAGCGTGAGCGGTGTGCCGTCGCTCGCTTGCTGAATAGTCTTATATGCGTCGGAGTTGAGGACGACGAGCGCGCCCGCGTCGCCAGCCGACTCGCTCGCCGCAGGCAGTTGCGGCAGACGCGCGCCCCCCGCCGCCCAGCGCTGCCGCCACACAGGAGTCTCCGCGACGAGCACCGCCGCAGCGCCCTTCTGCCACAGCGTGCGCGCGAGCGCAGTCAACTGTCGCGGATCAGTGACAGCGTCCGCGCCTAAGAGCACGAACGCTCCCGGCTGCGGGCTTTGACTTGCCCCCAACTTCTGTAACGCGCCGGTGGCACGCACTGCACTGACGCGCGCGATCAAAATCTCCTGACCGTGCGTCCACTTCTGCGCCGCCGCGCCCGTGCCGAACGTGAGTGTCGGCGCGTTGGCGAACGTCGGTCGCGTGAGATCGACGATTTGGATGTAAGTCTTCTGCCCTGTTGCATCCGCGTCGCCCGCAGGCTCGACGCCGAACTGCCGGAGCTGCGCGGCGACGTACTGCCCCGCGAGCAACTCGAACAGCGTGCCGCTGCCGCGCCCCTGCATGGCGTCGCTCGCCAGAAACTCCTCGTGCGCGCGCACGTTGCGTTCGAGCACCGCCTGCGCACCCGCCGCGCTGCCACCCTGCGCGCCCGCGCGTAAGCCACCGGAAGTTAAGAGCGCGAGCGCGAGCGATAGGCGAAACCACGCGCGGCGATTCGATTCTCTCTTCATGCTGGTCTTCTCCGTTGACCGTTGAGGCGTTAAATGCTCACGGTCTTTTCGCTAAGCGGGCGATGAGATTTGAACCTTGATTGTCAGGACAGGATGGAAAGCGCGAGGCGGGGCATGAGCCCGCAGCCGTCGGATTGAAATGTAAAAGCGGGAGACGGGAGTCGAACCCGCAACCCTTAGCTTGGGAAGCTAATGCGCTACCATTGCGCCACTCCCGCTTGAAACTAACCGCCGACTCTTATCGGTAGCTGAAAGATAACGAACGGCGCGCGCGCCTGTCAAATACGACCCGCGCGCAGATTACGACCCTTCGGCGCGCGCGGCTCGCACTTCTGTGTGCCCGCAATGTGGGCACGTGTGCGCCTCTTCGAGCACACCGCCGAAGACCTCGTCGATCAAGTCAGGCTCATCCAATCCCGCGTTGTAGTCGATTTTATCGGCGTGGTGATTCATCTCCGCGCCACAGTTCGGACACAGCATCTTTTTCGTCCTCCGTCTTAGCTCGAACGGCGCGCATCAAAGCTTCACGCTCTCGCGCCCGTGTCTCAGCACCTTCGCCATCCAGATCAGCTCGCTTAAAAATTTGTCGGCGCGTTTGACGTAAGACTCGTCGAGGAGCACGCCCGTGCGGTCGAAGACTTTGCCGACGCTCGAAAAGTTCAAGTCCCAGAAGATCGTCACTAACCCCAGCTCGCGCATGACGGGCAGCAAATTCTCGATGACGCGCGTCCCGCCGAAGCCGCCCGCCGAGACGCCGCAGATACCGACAGCCTTATGCACATACTCTTTGAGGTTCGTGTCGAGCGCGTGCTTCAGGATTCCGGGGTAGCCGTGGTTGTACTCCGGCGTGACGATGACGAGCGCGTCGGCACGCACGACCGCCTGCGCGAAACTCTCGACCTTGATCGCCCCGCCCGCGTCCTCAGTCGTCAACGGCAGTTCGCGCACGTCGATCAGCTCCGTCTCGATGCCCTCACGCTTTTCGATCTCACGTAAGACGAAGCGCGCCGCGTGCTCGCTCATGCGACCCTGACGCGGCGTGCCGAGGATGACGGGAATAAAGAGCGGACGCTCTGTGCTCACGATGACCTCACTTCATTTCAAATAGATGCGCTGCGCGTACTCGCGCACCATGCGGTCGCTGTTGAACTGCGGCACGAGCGTCTCGATTGATCGCTTCATCATCGAGACCCACCGCGTCGGCACGCCACCCGCGTCGCGCTCGTAGTAGGCGGGCACGACCTCATCTTCGAGCACGCGGTAGAGCGCGTCGGCGTCCGCCGCGTCCTCGTCCGTGTGCTCGCCCGTCGGCGCGTGCTCTTCGCCGATTGCCCAGCCGTTCGTGCCGTCGTAGCCTTCGAGCCACCAGCCGTCGAGCACGGAGAGATTGAGTCCACCGTTCATCGCCACCTTCTCGCCGCTCGTGCCTGATGCCTCTAAGGGGCGGCGCGGCACGTTCATCCACACATCAACTGACTGTACGAGTTGTCGCGCGATTTCATGATCGTAATCCTGCACGAAGACGGCGCGGCGCATCACCTGTGGATTGAACTTCCACTGCGCGATGCGTTGCAGAATCTCCTTCGCCGTCTCGTCATGCGGGTGCGCCTTGCCCGCGAAGACGAACTGCACGGGTCGCGCCTCGTCCGTGATGAGTCGCATCAGACGATCCACGTCCGATAGGATCAGACTCCAACGCTTGTACGCCGCAACCCTGCGCGCAAACCCGATGGTCAAGGCGTCCGCGTCGAAGAGCGTGCGTGCGAGCCCCGCCGTCTCCGCCGTCTCGCCCAGACGCAGACGCGTGTCGAATAGCCTCTCGCGAACAAACGCGATGAGCCGACGCTTGAGCAGGCGATGTGCGCCCCACAACTCCGCGTCGGGGATGCGCGCCACGCCGCGCGACCAAATCTCCGCTTCGCACTCGCGCTCGTCCCAGTCTGAGGCGACGTAGCGTGTGTACAGCTCGCGTATGAGCGGCGCGACCCACGTCGGGGCGTGGACGCCGTTCGTGACGGAAGTGATCGGCACCTGCTCGACAGTGCGACCGGGGAAAGCTTCTTGCCACAGCTCGCGCGAGACCTCGCCGTGCTTGCGGC
>JAVXVR010000289.1:0-5678 GCA_032230165.1 Acidobacteriota bacterium
CGTAGCGAATGCCGAGTCGCAGCATCGTCTTCAAGTGACACTGGACGACGCGCGTCGCGACATACTCGGCGAGTTCAGAGGTCGCGTTCGTGCCCTCTTCGAGCGCGTGCAGAGTCTCGACGCGCAGCTTCAACAGCTCCGGGTCTTCCTTCGCCTCCGCGTTGCCGTGGCGGTAGAAGAGACCAACGCGCGCGTACAAGTCCCAGCAGTAATAGTCGAAGGGGCGTTCAGGCGGAAGCGACTTGTCGAGCTGTTGCACGTCCGCGAGCGTCATGCGCTCAAGATGTGTGAAGCCGACGACCACGTCTGCGACCTGCACGCCAGTGTTGTCTATGTAGTTATCAACCTCAACGGTTTCGCCCGTCGCGCGTAAGGTTCGGACGAAGGCGTCGCCGAGCACGGCGTTGCGTAGGTGTCCGATGTGCGCGGCTTTGTTCGGGTTGATGTTCGTGTGCTCGACGATGACCTTATCATCTGCGCTGTATCCCGCGTCGCGACGCTGATCTTCATTCGCCGTCATTTGCTGCGCGAGATTTGCGAACACGGTCGGGCGGTCGTAGAAGACGTTGAGATAGCCCGCGCCCGCCACTTCGACGCGCGCCACGCCCGGCTCGCGCTCCAGCGCGGCGCGCAGCTCTTCGGCGATGGCGCGTGGATTCGCCTTCTCGCCCGTCGCCTGCTTGATGCGCTTCGCCAACTCAAACGCAACGGGAAAGGCGAGATCGCCCAGCTCCGTGCGCGGCGGAATCTCGGAGTTGATCTGTTCCAGCGCGACGTTGAAGCGCGCGGCGGCGGTGGCGCGCACGCGCTCGCGTAAAATTTCTGGCAGGTCTGTCGGTCTCAGGTTCGTGCTCATGCTTTTAAGATTCACTGTCACCGCGCCATCATTGAACGCAATATCACGCGCCGGAAAAGTCGAAAGTATAGCGCAACGTTTTCACTCGACCTAACCGCGCGGCGGGCGGCTTGCTTGACACCGCGTCGGCGCGCTCTGCTACCATCGCGGACAACTCCAGATGATCGCACCGACACTGATAGACGCGATTGAAGAAGTCCGCACACGCCTGCGCGCGGCGCGGAGCGTCTTCGTGCTCACGGGCGCGGGCGTCTCCGCAGAGAGCGGCGTCCCCACGTTTCGCGGCGGGGGCGGCGCGGCGGTCTGGAAGGGGATGCCGTTTTACGAAATCTCTTCCGCCGGGATGGTCGAGCGCGACCTGCCCGAAGTGTGGGCTTGGTTCGACTACAGGCGCGGCGTGCTTCAAACCTTGCAGCCGAATCCAGCGCACGCCACACTCGCGCGCTGGCAAGACGAGTTCGCGAGCTTCACACTCGCCACCCAAAACGTTGACGGTCTGCATCGCGCCGCAGGCTCGCGCGAAGTCCTGGAGCTACACGGCAGCGTCTGGACGGCGCGCTGCCTGAACTGTCACGCGCGCGCTGACGTACGCGAGCTTGATCCTGTGGATCGACCGCCCGCGTGCCTCGACTGCGGCGCGCCGATGCGACCCGACGTGGTGCTCTTCGGCGAGATGCTGCCCGCGCACGTGTTTCAAATCGCGGCGATGCGCGCGGCGAGCGCAGAAGTCTGCCTTGTCGTTGGCACGTCCGCGCTCGTCTATCCGGCAGCGGGTCTGCCCGAAGTGGCGAAACGCGCGGGCGCGCTCCTCATCGAAATCAATCCTGAGACGACGCCGCTTACAGAGCTATGCGACATTTCACTTCAGGGACTCGCAGGCGAAATTTTGCCGCGACTATGCGACTGATGAAACTGCCTCGTCTGGACGACTGATGAAAACGCTCTACTTCGACTGTTTCGCGGGCGCAAGCGGCGACATGATCCTCGGCGCGCTCGTCGGCGCGGGCGCGGACGCCGTGCGTCTGCGCGAACAGCTTCAACTGCTCGACGTTTCCAATTTCGACGTTTCCTTCGAGACGGTTGATCGCTCCGGCATCGGCGCGACACGCGCGCACGTCCGCACAGAGGACGAGCAAAAGCATCGCCACCTCAGCACGATTCTCAAGATCATAGACGGCTCGCGTCTGAGCGACGAGGTGAAGTCGCGCGCCGCGCGCATCTTCACGCGACTCGCCGAAGCCGAAGCGCGCGTGCACAACATCGCGGTCGAGAAAGTCCACTTCCACGAGGTCGGCGCGATGGACGCCATCATAGATGTCGTCGGCGCGTGCATCGGCTTCGAGCTGCTCGGCATCGAGCGTTTCGTCGCGTCGCCGCTACACGTGGGGAGCGGCACGGTCGAGATGGCGCACGGACGGTTTCCCGTGCCCCCGCCCGCCGTCGTCGAGCTGCTGCGCGACGTGCCGACCTACGCGACAGACATTCAAGGCGAGCTTCTGACGCCCACGGGCGCGGCGATCATCAGCACCGTTTGCGAGTCCTACGGCGCACAGCCCGCGATGCGCGTCGGGGCGACGGGCTACGGCGCGGGCAAGCGCGAGTACGAGCGTTTCCCCAACGTGCTGCGCGTGATGATCGGCGAGACGGACGCGGACGCCGCGAGCGAAAAACTTTTCGTCGTCGAGACGAACCTCGATGACGTGTCGCCGCAGATCGTCGGGCACGTGATGGAGCGCGCCTTCGAGCGCGGCGCGCTCGATTGCTACTTCACGCCCGTGCAGATGAAGAAGAACCGCCCCGGCGTGCTCATCTCGATCCTCTGCCGACCGGCAGAGCGCGAGGCGATCTACCAACTGCTCTTTCACGAGACGACGACGCTCGGCGTGCGCTCTTATGAAGTCGAGCGTCGTGCGCTCGCGCGCGAGTCCGTCCTCGTCGAGACAGAGTTTGGCGCGATCCGCGTCAAAGTAGCGCGCCGGGACGGTCGCATCGCGAACGCGACGCCGGAGTTTGACGACTGCCGCGCCGCCGCGCGCAAGTGGGACGCGCCCCTGCGCGACGTTGAAGCCGCCGCCCGCGCGGCGTTCCTTAAAACCGTAACGAGTGACGAGTGACAAGTGACAAGCAAGAAATAAGAATTGGATTTGCTTGTCACTTGTCACCTGTCACTTGTCACTGGAGTTACCTATGAGCACAGGATTTTCAGCCACAGAGCCGGACGAGACGGGTGCGGAAGGAAAGCGTGCGGGCGTCGATCTGGAGAAGATCGCGGCGGGCGTGCGGCTCATCCTCGAAGGCATCGGCGAAGACCCTGAGCGACCCGGTTTGCAACGCACACCCGCGCGCGTCGCGGAGATGTATGCCGAGCTGACGGAAGGCATGCGCGAGAATCCGCGCGCGCACGTCACGGCGCTTCCCGGCGACCGTCATGACGAGATGGTCATCGTCAAAGATATCCAGATCGCTTCGATGTGCGAGCACCACCTCGCGCCCTTCGTCGGTCGCTGCCACATCGCCTACATCCCGAAGGAGGGGCGCATCGTCGGACTCTCGAAGCTCGCGCGACTCGCTGACACCTTCGCGCGCCGCTTGCAGGTGCAGGAGCGGCTCACCTCAGAGATCGCCGACACGCTCTTCGAGGGTTTGAAGCCGGTCGGCGTGATGGTCGTCGTCGAAGCGGAGCACACCTGCATGACTGTGCGCGGCGTCAAGAAACCCGGCGCGCTCACGATCACTTCCGCCATACGCGGCGGCTTCCGCAAAGACCCACGCACGCGCGCCGAGGCGATGGCGTTGATTCGCGGGCGAGAGTGAGCCGACGGATCGCGCGTTGCGGCTTTGCCCGTTGTCCGTGGTCAGTTGCCCGTCGTTATTTGTCAGTGGTTAATGGTTGATGAATAATGACGCGCGCGAACAGAGACAAACAACGGACGACGGACAACTGACCACGGACAATTGATGAAAACTTTCTACATCACAACCCCGATCTACTACGCCAATAGCCTGCCACACCTCGGTCATCTCTACTCGACCGTCGTCGCCGACTGCGTAAATCGCCATCGCAGGCAGCGCGGCTTCGAGACCTACTTTCTCACAGGCACGGACGAGCACGGCACGAACATCCAGCGCGCCGCCGCGCGCGAGGGTCGCGAGCCGAAGGAGCAGGTTGATTACGTCGTCGCCGAGTTGAAGAAAATGTTCGCCGCCTACGGGCTCGACACGGCGCACGGCGGCTACGACATCTTCATGCGGACGACCGAGCCGTTCCACTACGAGGGCGTGGCGAACATCTGGCGCAAGATCGCGGAGGCGAAAACACCGAAAGGGCGCGAGGCGATCTACAAGGGCTTTTACGAGGGCTGGTTCTGCGCGCCGTGCGCGACCTTCAAAACAGAGGACGAGTACATCAAGCCTGCGCGCGAAGGCGACGCGCCGCTCTGCGCCATTCACGAAGCGCCGCTCGACCGCGTCTCCGAAGAGAGCTACTTTTTTCGCCTCTCGGATTATGGCGAGGCGCTGCTCGCGCTCTACGAGTCGCGTCCCGACTTCGTCCAACCGGAATCGCGCCTCAACGAGGTCAAGAGCTTCGTCAGTCGCGGGCTGCAAGACCTTTCGGTCAGTCGCATGAAGTCGTCCGTCAGTTGGGCGATCCCCGTGCCCGACGATCCCGCGCACACGATCTACATCTGGCTCGACGCTTTAACGAACTACGTCACGGCAATCGGCTGGGGCAACGAGGAGCGGGAGCGTGCCATCGGCTTCGAGAAGTTCTGGCCCGCGCTGCACCTGATGGCGAAAGACATTCTGCGCCAGCACGCGATCTACTGGCCCGCATTTTTGATGGCTGCCGGGATTGAGCTACCCCGCGCCGTCATCGCGCACGGCATCTGGCTCGACGGGCAAGGGCGCAAGATGTCGAAGACGCTACGCAACTCGGTTGATCCCATGCTGCTCTTGCGCCACTTTCAGCGCGACGCCATACGCTATTTTCTGCTGCGCGAGATGGTCTTCGGTCAGGACAGTAATTTCAGCTACGCCGCGCTCGTCGAACGCGCGAACAGCGATCTCGCGAACGGGCTTGGCAATCTTGCCGCCCGGACGCTGACGATGATCGGACGCTACCACGAAGGCGTCGTCCCCGCCGGAGAGATCGAGGAAGGGAAGCGTCTGCTCGCCAAGCGCGCAAATGTCGAGGCGGACGCGCAGGGGTTAGCCTCCGCGCTCCAACTCGCACGCGATCAGTTCGTGCAGCAGTTCGATGATTTCGCCTTCAGCCGCGCGCTCGAGACCGTCTGGACTGTCATCGCGCGCGTGGACAAAATGATCTCGGACGCGAAGCCCTGGGAGCTGGCGAAATCAGATGAGCAGGGCGAGACGTTGAACGCAGTGCTCTATCGCGCCGCCGAATCTTTGCGCTGGCTCGCCGTGCTGCTCTACCCGTTTATGCCTGAGTCAATGCGCTCTCTCTGGTTGCAGCTTGGTCAAACGGACGATATTCAAAGAAGCGATCCGCTTCAACTCTCATGGGGAGGCTTACGGCAGGGAACACGTGTGGGCGAGATCGCTCCCCTCTTCCCGCGGCTGGATAAAATAAAAGTCATGGCAGAAATAGAAAAAGAGACTTCCGTACAGCAGCCAGAAACTCAAACGACACCCGCGCGCGGAACGGAAGCCGATGCAGTGCCCGGCTCACCCAGCGTCGCGGAGACACAAGCTCCTCCGCCGATGCGCGGCGCGACCGAAGCAGACGCCGTGCCGGGTGCGACGCAGGGCGCAGCAGAAGGCGTCGCCAATCTCATTGGCATTGAGGACTTCGCGAAGG
>JAVXVR010000306.1:0-5393 GCA_032230165.1 Acidobacteriota bacterium
CTGTTGAGCTTTAAGATACTCAGCTGAATCGTGCTCAAATTGTCCGAACTCTGCTTCCGTCATCTTCATTCAAGTTGTACGCATAACTTTGAATTAGACCCACTTTAGTGCGCCTTGTAAGACGCACTTTTGTCTGTATAATATCGCCTGCGTGGCGCATTGCCTAGGAAGTTGGCGCCACTCGCTGCGCTACACGTACTCGAACCTCGCGCGATTAGTCAGCCTCACCTGATGGAGGTGCCTCACACGTGCCGAAGCTTCTGGAACAGGTGCGCTGCCTCACACGGCAGCGCCACTACAGCTACCGCACCGAACAGTCTTACATCTACTGGATCAAACAGTACATCCTTTTCAATCGTAAGCAGCACCCCGCACAACTCGGCGCCGCAGAAGTCAGCGCCTTCCTCTCTCATCTCGCACAGGCGAGACGGGTCGCCGCCTCCACGCAGAATCAAGCGCTCGCCGCGATCCTCTTTCTTTACAAGCACGTGCTCGGTCATGATTTGCCGTGGCTCGATCACGTCGTGCGGGCTAAACGTCCGGCGCGCGTGCCCGTCGTCTTGACCAAAGCAGAGGTGCGCCACGCCTTGAATCGCGGCGGTCGCGGCGTTCGCAGCCCGCTCGATCTCGCCTAATCCTTCCCCGCACCGACGGACGACATTTCGCGCGCCAGTCGTTATAATCATCTTTTCAAACAGCCGAGAACTCATCCCTTTCAAGGAGTGGACGAAAAACGCCGTGGAGAAGATCGCCAAACGCCCCGAACGCATCAGGTTCGCAGGTCGCACACTATTCTTAACCGAAGACACCGCGCTCATACGCCGCCAGCTCGAAGCGGGCGAGACGCTCGAATACGACGAGTCGCGCCCGTTGATGAACAACATCTCGACCGACGAGATCACGCCCGGCTGGGTCTGCTTCTACTACGACGAGACGCTGGGCGAGTACGTCTATGTCGGGATGCGCGAGGGCGCGGTCAAAAAAGACGAGGTGAAGCAGGGCGGCTTCCGCGTCGTCGTCTCCGGACTCTCTAAAGGCTGCGGTTCTTCGCGCGAGACCGCGCCGTTCGCGGAGAAGGCTGCGGGGATAGAACTCGTCATCGCCAGGACGATTGAAAAAATCTACGGGCAAAACTCGCAGAACATCGGTCTCTTAACTTCGACCGACTTCGGTTTGATCGAGAGAATCAAACGCGGCGAAGAGATTCCACTCGCAGAGTTTACGCGCGGGCTCGACGCGATCTCGCAATCAATCGTCGAATACGGCGGACTCTTCAACTACAACAGGGCGCGGCTCGCCGGGGCGGTCGCGCCTCCGCCTGTCGAGACGAAGCGGCGACCGTTGAACATCGTCGAGAAGATCATCGCGCGCCACGCTTTCGTCAGCGCAGGTCGCGTCGGCGTCGAGGCGGTCAAGCCCGGCGACGCACTCTTCGCCGTCGCGGACGTGCGCTTCTCGCACGAGTACGTCACGCCGATGGCGGAGAGTCTGTTCAAGCACGCGCTGGGCGCGGACGCGCGCGTGACCGAGCCGGAGTCTGTCTATGCCTTCCGCGATCATTTAACTTTTCTCGGTCGCGTGATGCCGGAAGAGAAACGCAAGATGGGACTCCTAGATCGCGCGAACGGTCTCGCCACGACGCAAGCTGCTTTCACCACCGAGCAGGGCATACGCCTCTACGGCGGGACGGAGGAGCGCGGCTCCGAAGCCATCTGTCACAACGCCGTCGTCGAAGACATCGCGCTACCGGGTCAACTCGTCATCGGCACGGACTCGCACACCTGCATGGCGGGCGTGCTCGGCTGCTTCGCTTTCGGCGTCGGCTCGACAGACATGGCGAACGCCTGGTACACGAAAGACATTCGCGTCAAAGTCCCCGAAGTCGTGCGCTTCGTGCTGCGCGGGCGTAAGCGCACAGATGTCGCCGCCAAGGACGTGATGCTCAAAATTCTCTCGTCCGACTACATGAAACAGGGCAAAGGCATCGGTCAGGTTTTGGAGTTCGCGGGCGAGGGCATCAGTGATTGGTCAATAGACGAGCGCGCCACCTTGACGAACATGGCGGTCGAAGCCGGAGGCTTCACAGGCATCATCGAACCCGACGAAGTGACGCTTGAATACCTGACGCGCATGCGCGGACTCGACGCCGAAGAGATTCGCAAAGGATTCTTGAAGAGCGACGAGGACGCGGAGTACGCCGCGCGTTTTGAGATCGACTTGAGCGAGATACGCCCGATGGTCGCCACGCCGGGCGACCCGCGCAACGGCGTCAACATCAGCGACCTCGCTGAAGAAGTAAAGATCGATGCGGCTTACGGCGGCTCTTGCACCGGCGGCAAGATGGCGGACATGGACATGTACGCCGAAGTCTTGAAGCACGCGGTCGAGCGCGGGCGTCGTGTCGCGCCGGGCGTGCATCTCTACTTGCAATTCGGCTCACAGAAGATCAAAGAGTACGCGCGCTCGCGTGGCTACATCGAGTTGTTCGAGCGCGCGGGCGCGGAGTTGATTGACCCTTCGTGCGGCGCGTGCATCAACGCGGGACCCGGCGCATCCAAATCGCCTGAGACCGTCACGGTCAGCGCGCAGAATCGCAACTTCCCCGGTCGCAGTGGTCCCGGAAAAGTTTATCTCGCGTCGCCATACGTCGTCGCGGCGTCGGCGATTGCGGGGCACATCGTCGAGCCGGAAGAATACTTGCGCGAGCGCGAAGGGGAGTTGGTCGGCGCATGAAGGGCATCGGCACGGGGCGTCTCTTCACAGACCACGCGCCCAAGTACGAACGCGTCGAACGCGAGCGGCGATATCTTCTGACGCAGCTCCCCGACGGTCTCCGCCTCCAAGACCCGCACGCGCAGATCACGGACAATTACATCACGGGCACGCGCCTGCGCCTGCGCAAAAGCCGCTGGGTGCAGACTAACGAGTGGACGCTCAAGCTCACGCAGAAGCACACGCCGCAGCCGCCCGATTTTTCGCGCACGCTCATCACCAGTTTTTATTTGAACGAGTACGAGTACGAAGTGCTCTCGGTCTTCGAGGGCAACGAGCTACGCAAGAACCGCTACCCCTTCGAGCACGAAGGGCGCAAATATTCTGTGGACGTTTTTCTCGGCGCGCTTCATGGTCTCATCCTTGCCGAAACAGACTTCGATGACGACACGGAGATGGACAACTTCCCCGCGCCTCCCTTCGCCTCGCGCGACGTGACGCGCGATCCCTTATTCACCGGCGGTCATCTCGCCTACACGACGATTGACGAGTTGCGCGCGGAACTCGACAGGAGGGAAGCGATGAAGTAGGAACGATGAACTGAAGGCGATCCGTCTTACTTCATCGTTCATCATTCCTACTTCATACTTTCGCCCATGCGCTCGACCGGACTACTCGTGATCTTGATTGGCGTCGGCGTCATCGTCGTCGGGCTCTTGATCTACGCGGGCGCGCTCTCGTGGTTCGGGCGTCTGCCCGGCGACATACGCTACGAGGGCGCGCACACGCGCTTCTATGTGCCGATCACGTCGATGATTGTCGTCTCGCTTGTGCTGAGCCTCGTCATGTACCTGCTGCGCCGCTTCCTCTAATCATAGTTATGCCGCAAGCCTCGCAAGTCACGGTTTACACCATCGGGCACGGTCGTCACTCGTGGGCGGATTTTCTCGCGCTCTTACAGCAACACGAGATTGAAGTGCTCTGCGACGTGCGCAGCGTGGCGCGCTCGCGCTGGGTGCAGTTCAACGGGCAGGTGTTGGAGGCGGCATTGAGGCGCGCGCGGATCGGCTACGAGTGGATTCCCGAATGCGGCGGCAAAGTCGTCGCGCCGCCGGCGGACTTGGCGCGCGGCCTGGATCGCATCATCGAGTTGGCTTCCGACGCGCGCATCGTCATCATGTGCTCCGAGTCGCAGCCGCTCACCAAACACGTCATCCCGCGCGCGAACTGTCACCGCGTCGGTCTGCTCTCCACGCCTCTGCGCGAGCGCGGCGCGCGTGTCGTACACATCCTGCCCGACGGCTCGACGCTGGAGACGGACGAATCATTGCTGCCTTCGATCTGGTAGCGACGGGCTGGGAGGCGAGTCGTAGCGTACAGGGCGGAAGCCCGACCGTGTGGGAGGGCGTTAGAGATCGCGCCGTCAGACGCCCTCCCGCACGGTCGGGCTTCCGCCACTTTGATCTTACTCAACAGCTCCGTGAAGCGCGGATCGTCGCGCAGGCGCGCCCAGTTGCGGTCGCGCTCGAAGAAGGCGCGGTTCTCGTTACCGAGATCAATCGCGCGCGCGAGCCATTCAAAAGCCGCGTCGCGCTCGTCTTCGAGTGCGTGGACGGAGGCGAGCCAGTAGGCTGCGTCCCCGTCAACCGAAGCGTTCTCGATGACCTGCCCGGTCAGTTCCGCGCGCGCGGCTTCATGCTCGCCCGCCGCGCTCAGCGCGAGCGCGAGAAAGGGACGTATGCCCGGCATGTTCGGGTGCTCGTCGAGCACACGGCGCAGCAGCGCGACGGCTCTCTGCGCGTCGCCGATGTAGTAGCAGGCGAGCGCACGCAAAGCCTGCGCGAGTGGATTCTCTGGCTCGGCGCTCAGAGCCTGTTCGAGTTCGCTTGTGGCGTCGTCGAATCGCTCCTGAAAGATGGAGATGAGCGCGCGGTTGCAGGCGACGACGACGTAAGCCGCCGGATCGAGCTGCACCAAACGGTCGTAGCTTCTGAGCGCGCGCTCGTACTCGCCGTCGAGACGATGGAGCGTCGCCTTGACGAAATAGACGACCGCCTCGTTCGGAGCTTCGCGACGCATACGCGCGACCTCTGCGCGCGCCTTCTGCTTCTCGCCGCGCCAGAGATAGACGAAGACCATGAGCATCCGCGCTTCGACGAGCTGTGGATCAATTGCGAGCGCGCGATTGAAAGAGGCTTCGGCGCGCTCGTAGTCACTTGCTCCGCCGAAGCCTTTGAAGACGCGGTTGACGAAGCACGCGCCCAGCCCGTCGTGCGCGAGCGCGAAGTCCTCGTCAAGCTCAACGGCGCGCTCGAAGTGTTCGATTGCACCAGCGCAGTCTTCGGGCGCGACCGTGCGGAAGATGAAGCGCGCGAACAGATCGCGCCCGCGCAGGTACTCTTGATAGGCGGCGGCGTTCGTCGTCACGGGTCGCGCCATGCCGTCTTGCTCGTCGGGCGTGAGTTCCAGGCGCAAGCCGTCAACGATCCTCTGCGCGATGGTGTCTTGCACGGCGATGATGTCTTCGGACGCGGCGTCGATCCTATCGCTCCAGAGAATCTCGCCGCTTGACACGTCGAGCAGTTGCGCCGTGACGCGCAGGCGCTCGCCCGCGTGTATGAAGCCCGCAGCGAGAACCGCCGTCACGTCCAGCTCACGCCCCACGTCGCGCGGGTCTGTCG
>JAVXVR010000315.1:0-9524 GCA_032230165.1 Acidobacteriota bacterium
GACGACGACCTCAACCTCCCCGACAAACTCCCCGGCGATGTCGAGCACTAAGCCAACAAACGCAAATACGGCTCGCGCCCCCGCCCCAAAAGGCGTTAACATAAACGCGCGAGCCGGTGGAGATTAATGTAGGGGCAGGGCTTGTCCCTGCCCGCAGCGGCGCAAGCCGCTCATCAAGGTGATCTGGCATTCGACGTTGAATGTCATCGGATCGTTTTCGCGCATACGCGCGGCGGGCAGAGGACTTGTCCCTGCTCCTACAAACATCATCACCGCGACGGCTTTCAAACAGGCTTTTAATGGCGAAAGAAAAACTACAAATCGAGTCAGTATCCGGCAACGGGGAAAGTAAACGCCTTTCACGCCCGGCTTATTTCCTGTCGCTCGAAGTTGAAAATGTCAGGAGCTTCGGACCGAAACAAACTCTCGATTTATCCAACGGCCAAGGTCGCCCTGCACAATGGACAGTAATTTTGGGTGATAATGGCGTGGGAAAGACAACCATCCTTCAAAGCCTTATCGCAGTTGCACCTGTTAAAAACTTTTATGATAAGAATACCCTGTCGCCAAGGCTATTTACGGATAACGAGCTAGATTCAAAATGGAATCCTTTAAGAAGTGGCGATTCAAAACTCAAGCATGTAGGTAAAGAGTGGGAAAAAATTTTTGACGACTTTAATGGTTATCGTATTGAAGGCATCTTTTCAGTAGGAGCGAAGCTATCCGCGAGAGGGCAGGGCAAGAAACAATCTTGCAGCATCATCAAGTTAGGAGCAGGTATTGCAATATCTAATGATTTTACAGCAGAACAGTTCGGTGGTCTCGTGTGTTTTGGCTACGGAGCATCACGACGTATGGGAAGGGCTTCACTTTCAAATGACAGTGAAGATGACGCCTCTGCTAGTTTATTTTCTGATGAGGTAGAGCTTATTAACGCTGAAGAATGGTTGCTCCAAGCAAATTACGCGGCTCTCGCGGCAGAATCCGAAGCCGCCAAAGAGCGCGCCGTGAATCGTCGAGATGAAATCATAGAAGTGTTGAGTATTCTTCTGCCTGATGTAGTGAATATCAGGTTCGCGCAATTGACTAAGAAGCGCCAGAAGCCGCGTGTAGAAGTTGAGACGCCTTACGGGTGGGTGTCAATCAAAGACCTGAGCCTCGGTTACAAGACGCTGATCGCGTGGATGGTGGACTTCGCCAGCCGGATGTTCGACCGCTACCCGGAGAGCCGCAACCCGCTCGCCGAGCCAGCCGTCGTCCTCGTTGACGAGATCGATCTGCACCTACACCCGAAGTGGCAGCGCACGCTGATGGGCTACCTGAGCGAGCGTTTCCCGAACACGCAGTTCATCGCCACCGCCCACAGCCCGCTCGTCGTGCAGGCGGCGAGCGACGCCAACATCGTCTTGCTCAAGCGCGTTGGCGATCATGTCATCATCGAGAACGACGTGAAGGCGATCCACGGCTGGCGCGTCGATCAAATCCTGACGAGCGATCTGTTCGGCTTGGAGAGCGCCCGCCCGCCACAGTTCGATGTGCCGCTTGAGGAGCGTGCGCGGCTGCTCTCGAAGAAACGTCTCACAAAGAAAGATCGCGCGCGGCTTGCGGAGTTGGAAGAAGAGATCGGCGCGCTGCCCACCGGCGAGACGCCCGAAGACATGGAGGCGATGGACATCATCCGCCGCGCCGCCACACGCCTGAAGAAAGAAGGACGCGAGACCTCACATGATTCGGGTGACTAAGCCTGCGAAAGCCCCCGCCATTTTATTGAACAGAGGCAAGCAGCAGAGACGCGCCGACAGCGCGTCGTTCACACGCTCGCGCGCCGATTATGAAGCGGGTCTCAAAGACTTTGTCTTCAAAAAGAAAATCTACGCGCATAAAACGGTTCAGGAGGCGTTGAAACAGGCACATCAACACAAGTGCTTCGCCTGCGAGTCGAAGATCACTCACATCTCTTACCCTAACGTTGAGCATTTCCGACCCAAAGCCGCGTACCGTCAGGACGACGGCGACGCGCTCCACAAACCCGGCTACTACTGGCTGGCTTACGAGTGGAGCAATTTGTTTCTGTCCTGTCAGCTTTGCAACCAGCAGTTCAAGAAAAACCTTTTCCCGCTCGCCAACCCTTCCGCGCGCGCGACCTCACACAAAGACGACCTCGACAGTGAACAGCCACTCTTTATCGATCCTTCGGTGGACGACCCGGAACAGTTTATTTCCTTCAGACGGGAAGTGCCTTTCGCGCCGGGCGATAATCCGAAAGGCAAGGCGACAATCAGAGGTTTAGGACTCGACAGGCAGAAGCTGAATGAAAAGCGTTTCGAGAATTACAACATCCTGCGAACACTATACGAAATCGCCCGCATGGACCCGCCTATTCCGCAGAGCACAGACGCGCGGAGTTTTCTTGCCAGAGCGGTAGAGGATTCAGCCGAGTACGCTGGCATGGCGCGCGCCGCGATAAAGGCAAACTTCAAATTAGTTTGATCGTCACCCCGTCTTGCTCTTCTTCGCCTGCCTGCGCTTGAAAACTTTTTCGCCGCCCGACTCGCCGAGTTTCTTCCCCGTCGGCACGGCAGCCGGGACGGATGGTGAGTTCGAGCGCGGGCGCGCACTGTTGCCGCCGACCGCCTGTTGCGAGTCGTCGGCGAAGAACTTGTTGGCGTCTTTGCGTCGTCCGCGCAGGGCGGGTGTCGCCGCTCGCGCCTGCTCCTGTTTGGCGGGCGCGTTCGTGCTGCGCGCATCGCCCATCTGCTGACCGCGGCGTGTGGCGGGGACGCCCGCCTTGCCCTGTGCCTTCCTGTTCGCCATCTCTTCTCCCTCCGCGACTCCTCTTCGAAGAGAATCGCCGCAAGCGCGCCGGTGCTGCTGTATAGCCCGGCGGCTGAAACTTCACGTCTGCTCCGCCACGCAAAATCGTCTCTCGATGATAACCGATCTCCACACGTGGAAGGCACGCGCGGCGTGGACTTCATGTCCGGTCGGGCGGTCGCTCTAGTCCGCCTTGATGCGTTCCGGCGCGTGTGATAGATTGCGCGGCAAATCTACTGGGTTCCGTGATCAACCCTTAGTCCCGCTGCTTTGGTGCGGTCTTGGCGGCAAGCCGACGAGCTAATTCGCGAACCACCTTCCACAAAGGAGACTCAAGATGCGTTCCACGTCCCGCTCTTGCCGTGAGGCGTTAGCCTCGCTACTTCTCTGTCTCTCCTTCGTCGCGCCGCAGGGCGTCCTGGCTCAAGACGTTTCGAAGAAAGGCAACGCGGACAGTAAGCTGCCCCCTGCGGAGGATGCGGTAGTCGCGAAGGGCGCGAAGGGCGGCGAGCTGTCGCCGCAGTCGGCGCAAGCCATCTTCTCAAACCCGGCGGCGATCACGATCAACGACGCGACCGCCGCCACGCCTTATCCGTCTAACATTACTGTTTCGGGACTCGCGGGTAACATCACGAAGGTGACATTGACGCTGACCGGCTTAAGCCACACGTTCGTGGAGGACGTGGACATGATGGTGGTCGCGCCGAACGGGAACAAATTCGTCTTCTTCTCGGACGTGGGCGGCAGTTCGCCGGGCAGCGCCTCCAACCTGAACATCACGCTCGATGATGCGGCGGCTAGCCAGTTGCCCACCAACGCCTCCCTCTCTTCGGGGACGTTCCGCCCAACCGCCGATACCCCGTCCGGCGATGCCTTTGCCGCGCCCGCGCCCGCGCACGCGCTCACCGACGAAGCCGCGCCGTCGAGCACGGCGACCTTCGCCACACAGTTCAACGGGCTGACGCCCGCGCAAGCCAACGGCACTTGGTCGCTCTACGTCACGGACGACTCAGGCGGAGACTCCGGCTCGGTCAGCGGCGGCTGGTCTTTGAACATCACGCAGGCTGTTCCGGCGACGACCGCCGGGCAGTTGATCATCTCGGAGTTTCGCCTGCGGGGACCCTCCGGCGCGAACGACGAGTTCATCGAACTCTACAACACCACTGTCTCGACGCTGACGACACAGTCGGCGGACGCCTCCGCCGGTCTCGCCGTCGCGGCGTCGGACGGCACTGCGCGCTGCGTCGTCCCGAACGGCACGAGCATCCCCGCGCATGGTCACTTCCTGTGCGCTAACTCGGTAGCCTATAGCATCAGCGGCTACCCGGCGGGCAACGGCACGACCGCCACCGCCAACCTGACCTACACGACCGACATCCCCGACAACGCCGGCATCGCCATCTTCAACAACTCGACCGGCGGCGCCAGCTTCTCGACCGCCAATCGCCTGGACGCCGTCGGCTCGACCTCGGAGGCGAATACGACCTACAAAGAGGGCACGGGGTATCCGTCCATCGCGGCCGCCGCGATTGACTATAGCTTCTACCGCAACCTGGTCACCGGACTCCCGCAGGATACGAACAACAACGCGACCGACTTCATCTTCGTTGACATCAACGGCACGCCCACCGCAGCAGGTCAGCGGCTCGGCGCGCCCGGTCCCGAAAACCTCTCGTCGCCGGTCAACCGCTTCTCGACCATCAAATTTTCGCTCGTCGATGTGGGCTGCCCCAACCAGACGGCCACCCCTACCCTCCCTAATAACGCCTGCGCCCGCCATCGCGACACGACCTCCGACCCGGCGAACAACTCGAGCTTTGGCACGCTCTCTGTGCGCCGCAAGGTGACGAACAACACGGGCGCGACGGTCACGCGCCTCAGGTTCCGCGTCGTGGACATCACGACCTTCGCCGTGCCTTCGGGCACGGCTGACCTGCGTGTGCGCACGTCCACGACGTACACGGCGAACCTGTCGGGTGGCGGCACGACCTCGATTCAGGGGTTGACGCTGGAGACGCCGCCCTCGCAGCCCAACGGCGGCGGCTTCAACTCGTCGCTCTCGGCGGGCACGGTCACGCTCGGCACGCCGCTCGCGGCGGGCGCATCAATCAACGTCCACTTCCTGCTCGGCGTGCAGGGGACGGGCAGCTTCCGCTTCTTCATCACCGTCGAGGCGCTGCCGTAAACGGGCGCACGTACGGAGACGACGGCGCGTAAGCCCCGCGCGAGTTGCGCCGCCGGTTCTGACAACCAAGTGCCAAACAGAAAAGTTTCCGCCGTCGCTTGCGTGGCGACGGCGGAAACTTTTTCTTTTCGCGACTTCTTCTGCCCTTGCGTCCGGCAGAGGAGCGCGAGACCGCGTGCGACTAACTGCTGCGCACGTGCAACGGCTCCGGCTGTTGCACCGTCTGCTCGCGCGCGGCGGCGTCCGGTGCAGTCGGCGGGGGCGGATTGGCGACGACGCGGTCGAGCGCGGCGTCGAGCGCCTCGCTGATGCGCGAGACGAGAATGATCTCCAGCTCCTTGCGCACTTCCTCAGGGATGTCTTCGATGTCGCCCTCGTTCTTCGCGGGCAGGATGATGCGCCGCACGCCCGCGCGGTGCGCCGCCAAGACCTTCTCCTTGATGCCGCCCACGGGGAAGACCAGACCCGACAGAGTGATCTCGCCCGTCATCGCCGTGTTGTGATTCACTCTCCGACCCGTGAAGAGCGACGCGAGCGCGGCGGTCATCGCCACACCCGCAGAGGGGCCATCTTTCGGGATCGCGCCCGAGGGCACGTGCTGGTGCACGCCGTTACTTTTGTACATATCCGGCGAGATGCCGAACTCCGAGGCGTGCGACCACAGGAACGAACGTGCCGCGCGCGCCGACTCCTGCATCACTTCGCCGAGCTGCCCCGTCAAGGTTAAGCCCGACCCGCCCGGCAAAAGCGTCGCCTCGATGAAAAGTATCTGTCCGCCCGCTTCCGTCCAAGCCATCCCCGTCGCCACGCCCGCCGGGAGTTCCTTGCGTGCCTCCTCCGGATAGAAGTGCGGCGCGCCGAGCATCTCCTTGAGGTCGGAAGCTTCGACCCTTACTTCCGCCGCCTCACCCTGCGCGACCTTCAAAGCAACTTTGCGCGCCACGCTCCCGATGGCTCGCTCCAACTGCCGCACGCCCGCCTCGCGCGTGTAGCGCGCCGCGATGAGCATGATGGCGTCGTCCGTGATCGAGAACTGTTCGGGCTTCAAGCCGCTCTCGACGACCTGACGCGGGACGAGGTACTGGCGCGCGATGTGCAGCTTCTCCTGATCGCTGTACCCTGCGAGCGCGATGATCTCCATGCGGTCGCGCAAAGGCGAGGGGATCGGGCCCAACTGGTTCGCCGTCGCGATGAAGAAGACCTTCGAGAGATCGAAGGGCAGATCAAGGTAGTGATCCTGAAACGTCGAGTTCTGTTGCGGGTCGAGGATTTCGAGCAGTGCCGCGCTGGGGTCGCCCCTGTAGTCGTTCCCCAGCTTATCGATCTCGTCGAGCATCATGACGGGGTTGTTCACGCCGGCGCGGCGGATCGACTGGATGATGCGACCGGGCATCGCGCCGATATAGGTGCGCCTGTGTCCGCGCAACTCCGCCTCGTCGCGCACGCCGCCCAAACTCAAACGCTCGAACTGCCGACCCAAGGCGCGCGCAATCGAGCGACCCAGAGAAGTCTTGCCCACACCGGGAGGTCCGACGAAGCAGAGGATCGGCGACTTCGAGTCGGGGCGCAGTTTGACGACGGCGAGCTGTTCGAGGATGCGCTCCTTGATGTCTTCGAGCCCGTAGTGATCCTCGTCGAGCACGCGCCGCGCCTCCGCCAAGTCGAGCTTGTCCTCGGAAGATTTCTTCCACGGCAGCTCCAACACGTATTCGAGGTAGGTGCGTATGACGTGGTAGTCGGGCGCGGCAGAAGGCAGACGCTCCATGCGGTGCAACTCGCGCTCCGCCTCTTTGCGCACGCCTTCGGGCAGGTCGGTTGCGTCGAGTCGCTCGCGCAGTTGACCCGCTTCCGCCGCCTCGCCTCCCTCGTCGTCGCCCAGCTCTTTCTGGATCGCCTTCATCTGCTGGCGCAGGATGTAGTCGCGCTGCGCCTTGTCCATCTCGGTCTGCGCCTCTGTGGCGATGCGCGATCTGATCTGCAAAATCTCGACCTCGCGCGCGAGCCGCGCGTGCGCGAGCCGGAGCAGCCTGTCCACGGTGTTCGACTCAAGCATCGCCTGCTCCTGCTCGACGCCGAGGTTGAGGATCGACGCGAGGAAGTAGGCGACCCGTACGGGATCGTCCGCGCCGACGACCGCCGTGCGCACTTCGGGCGGCACGCTCGGCATCAAGGCGAGCGCGCGCTCGACCAAAGTCTGCACGTTGCGCTTGAGAGCCTCGACCTGCTCCGCGTCCTCGACCGTGAGCTGCGCGAGCATCTGAACTTTCGCGCGCAAGTAAGGATCGGTCTGCGTCCACTCGACGATGCGCACGCGCTCCGTCCCCTGCACGATGATCTGGAGCGCGTCGTCGCCGCGAAACATCCGCTTGATCATGACGAGCGTGCCCACCTCGTACATGTCTGCGGGCACAGCCTCTTCCTCCGTCACCTTGTTGGGGCGGACGGTGATGCACGCCAGCAATTTTTCCGGATGACCCAGCGCCGCTTCGACGCCCGCCACCGAACGCGGACGACCTGCGGCGAGCGGCACGACTGTTCCGGGGAAGAGCGTCGTGTTCAGCAGTGGCAGCACGGCGATCTCGAAGGGCTCGCCGACCGTCTGTGCTGGCGTGTTCGACTCGGCGGGCGCGGTCTCATTCGCGTCCGGCGGCTGAAAGTTGTTCTGGTTCTCGACCATGATCAGTTTTCGGTTTTCAGTTTTCAGCTTCCGGCTATCGGTTCTCAGTTTTTGGGAGCGTGCGGGTCGGGCGGGACGCTGATCGTCGGTTGTCGCGCGCTCTCGTCGCAGTCCGCTTCGTTGCTGTGCAGGTAGATAAGGAGGAAGCCGTCGCGATAGTCGCGCTCAATGCGCGCGCCGTCTATGGCGCAGGGGAAGCGCAGCGTCTTCTCGAAGCGGCTGTAGGTGATCTCCAACTGGTGATACGAGAGCGTCTCGGCGCAGAAGGCGTCGCGGCGACTCCCCTCGATCAGAAGGACGCGACCCGCCACCGTGATCTCGACCTCTTCGGGACTCACACCCGCGAGATCGACCTTGACGAGCCAGCCCTCTTTGACCTGATACACGTCAGCCGCGGGCGACCAGCGTCGCTCGGAAGGTCTCTGCCGCGAGCCCATCGGCATCAGGCGCAGGTAGCGTTCGATTGATCGAGCCATAAAGAAGCATTCTGCATTCAGCATTCAGCGGTCAGCCTATCCAGCCTTTCGTGTCCGGCTGATTGCTGACGGCTGAGTGCTGAATGCTCCTCAGCCAAAAATCCTGTTCCAGAACGACTGACCGCTCGAAATCTCTTCGAGCGCTTCGGCGAGTTCGCGGTCGTCGTTGGTTTCAAGCGCCACGTCCGCCATCGAGATGATGCCGCGCAAGGTTCCGTCGCGATCCACAATCGGGATGCGGCGCACCTGCTTGTCGCCCATCTTGCGTATGGCGTCTATGACGCGATCGTTCGGCTGCGCCGTGTGCACATCCGCCGTCATGATCTCTTCGGCGCGCATCTCGCGCACGTCCTTGCCTTCGGCGACGGCGCGCACGGCGATGTCGCGATCCGTGATCAAGCCGACGAGCCGACCGTTGCCGCGCATGTCGGCGTTGATGCGCCGCGCTTCGGGGCTCTCGCCGACGGGCGCGGAACTTGCGGGGATGACGGGCGCGACGGTCGAGGCTGCATCCTTCGCTGCATTCGCTGTTGTCGCTGCCGCGCCGGTGTGGATCGGCGTCGTGCCGCGATCAACGACGGGGATGACGCCCGTGTCTTCGTCGCGCATCATGCGGGCGACCTCGGCGAGCGTGGTCTCGCGTGTGGCGACCGTCACGTCGCGCGTCATGATGTCGCGGCAGCGCAGGTGTGAGCGCGAGGTGCGCCCGCGACGGTAGCCGCGCCGCGCGAAATATTCGTGCCCCTCTTCCCAGAGCGAGCGACCTTCGCGCGCCTCCGCGTAGTCGCGCCGTTCGTCGTAGCCGCGCACGCCGCGCTCGTAGTCGTCGCGCTCGCCACGCCGACCGACCGCGCCGGTCGAATAATCATTGCGGTAGTAATCCTGGTCGCGGTAAGCACGCTCATCACGACCGTCGCCGTAATCGCGCGCCGGGCGTTCTTCGCGCCGCGCGGCTTCGCGCCCGCCGTCGTCGTAAGACGGGTCGAACGGCTCGGCGGCGCGCTCGCCGTAGCCGCCGTGCTCGCGCTGGCGGCGTTCATCGTAGTCGCGCCGCCCGCCGTAGTGGTCGTCTCTCTCATCGCGATATCTGGACATGCTCTCCTCCCCCAGGATTTCGACGCTCGAAAGCGCGGGCTCTTTTCGGTTCACGCTGGACAACGACGACACGCCGACGTGGGGACGCGCGAGGGAGCCCTGTGCTTTCGTTTCACTTCGAGGGGAACGCAAATGATTATAAAGGCAAAAGGTAAAAGGCAAAAGGAAAGACGTGCATCGCTTCCACTTTTGCCTTTTACCTTTTTAATTTTGCCTTCAATTTTACTGGTTCGTTGTGATCTCCGCGACCAGCTGCACCTGCGAGCGTATGTCGAGC
>JAVXVR010000451.1:0-5724 GCA_032230165.1 Acidobacteriota bacterium
CCTCTTCACCTTCCTTTTGGGCAAGGGCAACTACCAATTCAACCGCAGCCGCTACAGCAACCCGGAGCTGGATAAGATTCTCGCCGAAGCCACCTCGACCGCCGACCGCGAGCGAGCGCGACAACTCTACGCGCAGGCGCAGGCGATCATCAGCAACGAAGTGCCTTCGCTCCCGCTCTGGTACTGGAACAACATCGTCGTGGCGAAAAAGTCGGTCGGCAACATCAGCGTGCCGCCCAGCGGCGACTGGACGTTCGTGCGTAATTTGACCGTGGCGAAGTGAGGCTGTAAAAAACGTGCAGAGTCAACGTCGGTCGTCCCGGCGATTAGCCGTTTTTACTCAGCGCATCTCTGATACTCCCCCACTGGATCGCGCCTTCGCGAATGAGCCGCGCCTCTTCGCCCGTCACGTCCACGACCGTCGAAGGCTGTGCGGCGCGCGACTTGCCGCCTTCGACGATCAGATCGAGCCCCGTCGGAAACGCTCTCAACACTTCAACCGTAGTCCGTGCCGGCGCTTCGCCCGCACGGTTCGCGCTCGTCGCCGTCAAAGCCCCGCCGCAGGCGCGCACGAAGCGTCGCACATCCTCATCAAGTGGAAGTCTCACGCCGACAGTCCCCGTGCCCGCGGTCAACTCTTGCGGCAGACCCTCGCGCGCGGCGGCGACGAGCGTCAGTGCACCAGCCCAGAAACGCGCGGCGAGGCGCGTGAAAGCTTTCGTCTTCGCGGCAATGAGTTGATCCGCGTGCTGCGCATCGCTGACGACGACGAGGATCGGTTTACCTTCCCTCCCCTTCAACTCATTTACCGCGCTCACTGCCGCCCGGCTGAAAGGGTTCGCGCCGAGTCCGTAAAATGTGTCCGTGCGGAAGGCGACCACGCCGCCGCGCTCGACGATCGCTCGTGCGCGCTCGCGCGTCTCGTCGCCGTCAACAAGTACGGGTGTGATAGATCGTCGCATCTCGTCGTTCATCGGAAATCTTTCGCGTGATTTGAATCACGTGCTGCGTCGCCGGGTCTGCGCCATTTGATCGTTAAAGAAAAGACTTGGCAAGTTGCCGACTCACGTTAGAATACGCGCATGGCGACTTCCGCGAAGAAGCGTGAGATCGATTTCGACATCTTCCCCCCCGGCGCGTTGAACGTTTACGCGCGTCTGGTCTGCCTCGCCTGCATCTTCGATCTCTTCACCAAGCAGTTGGGGCTCGCCCCGCGCACGGCTTATTCCGAGATCAAGCGGCACGCCCCGAAGCCGCACGAGTTGACGGCGGCGAAGCCCATACGCCCTTACTTCGACAGCGAGGAGAAGCACCCGCGCTGCCCTTACTGCGACTCCGCCAAACGCTGGCACGCGCGCTTCACCCTCTACCGCCTCGAAGGCTCGAAGCTCACGGACGCGCCGCGCCGCGCCCTCGTCAAGTCGTTCCCCAAGCCCGAAGATCAGTTTCTCATCACCGACGCGAAATCCACGCGCCGCGCGGTCTTCTTCGAGTGGCTCGAAGCCCTCGGTCGCCGCCTCGACTTCACGGATGAGCGTTGGCTCGTCGAAGCGACACGCGCCTACCTCGAACGCGCCGAGCCGAAGACTACTTGGGCGGAAGCGTTCGACGGCGTGCGCGCCATACGCCGCTCGCACAGGCTCGCGGAAGGCTGGGAGCGTGACGGCGCGCGCCTCTTCCTCGCGCCCTTGCTCTACGGCGACGCCCTGCTCGTTCAATATCTCGTCAGCCGCTCGCAGGCGCACGGCGGCGTCACGCTCGAAGGGCGACTCACGCTGATGGAGCTCGTACGCCGCCTGCGCCGCACAGGCTACCTCGACGCGCGCAATATTGCCGAGCTCGATCAGTTCGACGTGCTCGAAAAACTGATCGAAGGGCTCACGGGCGGCGATGAAACCGTTAAACTCCATTACTTTCTGGATCGCAGAGACTTCCTCGAAAAGGTCAAAACCGTTTACGCACACTACGCCTGATCTAATCTTGGGGTTCGTGGTACGCGTCGTGGGGGACGAAGCCGTTTGACGATCAAGGAACAGAGCTTCACCGTCAAAGAACTCGACTCGCTCGTGATGACGGTCGAGTTGACGCTCGTCAGCATCGTGCAGGGCGTCGCACTCTCTGTGCTCGTCGCGCCGAGCGCGGCGGTCGTAACGGGTCTCGACTTCGCGCTCTTCCCTTACGTCGTCTCCGGGCTCATCGTCATACTGCTCTTCTGGTCACGCTCGCTCCTGCACACGTTCACAGTCATTCGCTGGCCCCTCGAATTCGGGCATAACTTTCTCTACATCGGCAGCACGCTGCTCGAATCAATCATCTTCTCGCAACTCGCCTCGCCCCTCAGGTGGTTCTCGCTCTCGGCTGCCTACGGGCTCAGCATCTGGCTGCTCTTCGCCCTCGACCTGCGTATGATCCGGCGGCGGCTCGACGAGTACAACTTGCCGGGGGCACTAGCCTTGCTGCGTGCCGTTGAGAAAGAGCAGATGCTCAACGTCCGCCTGTTGATGCCGACGACCGTCCTCTTCAGCGCGGCGGCGGCATATCTGATTTACCGCGCGCCCCATCTCTTCCTCGACCAAAAACTTCATGTTCTGATCGGCGTCGCGCAGGCATTTTGTGCCGCTGGTTATCTCATCTACTCGATCCGTTTTTACAAACGACTGCTGCCGCTCATCGTCGCCGCCCAGTACGAATGGAACGGGGAAGAAATGCCGAAAGGCGGTGACAAGTGACAGGTGACAAGTGACAAGCAAGAATCTGATTTGCTTGTGACTTGTCACCTGTCACTTGTTACTCTCTTCTCAGATGCTCGTGGCGTTGCGCGACTTGTCGCGGTGTCGCTCGAAGGCGAGTTCGACGAGGCGGTCGATGATGCGCGGGAAGGGGCGACCCGTCGCCGCCCACATCTTCGGGTAGCCGGAAACGTCCGTGAGTCCGGGACAGGTGTTCAACTCGTTGAGAAGCAGCTCGTGCGTGTCGCGGCGCAGGAAGAAATCAACGCGGGCAAGCCCCGAGCCGTCAACCGCCTTGAAAGCCTCGACCGCCATGCGCTGTATGCGCCGCGTCAAACTTTTTGAGATGGGCGCGGGCACGACGAACTCGACGTGCCCCGTGTCCGCGTATTTTTCCGTGTAGTCGAGAAACGCCCCGCGCGCGTCGCGCACGACGTACTCGCCGGGCAGGCTCGCCTCCACCTCATCGTCGTTGCCCAGCACGGCACACTCGATCTCGCGCGCGTCCAAGCCTTCTTCGACGATCACCTTGCGGTCGTAGCGCGCCGCCAGATCGATTGCCGCTTCAAGCGACTTCGCGTCCACAGCCTTCGAGATACCGACCGAAGAGCCGAGGTTCGCGGGCTTGACGAACGAGGGGAAGCCGAGCTTGCGTGCGACGCGACGCGCGACCGCTTTGCGATCCCGCTCCCATTCCGCGCGCAAGAACCAGGTGTAGCGGCACACCGGCAGCCCCGCGCGCTCGAAGAGCGCCTTCATCGTCACCTTGTCCATGCCGCAGGCAGAGGCGAGCACGCCGCAGCCCACGTAGGGCACGCCCGCCATCTCAAGCAACCCTTGTATCGTACCGTCCTCGCCGTATGTGCCGTGGAGCACGGGGAAGATCACGTCGAACGGGAGCGCCGACGATTGACGACCGTTTGTGTCGAGCGCGACCAAGCCCGTGCGCGAAGGATCGCCGACGATGGTCAGCGATTCAGTCTGCCCGCCCATCTTTTCCGGCACTCGGCGCGCAGTCGCCGCGGGTAGCAGACCCAGAGACTCCGCGGGCGAAAGCCAACGCCCTTCCTTCGTGATCGCTAAAGGAATGACATCGTACTTCGCGCGATCAATCGCCTCGATGACGGAGCGCGCCGAGCGCACGGAGACCTCGTGCTCGCCGGAGCGACCGCCGAAGATGACGCCGATCCTGATCTTGTTCGCCAAGCTCAACTCCTTAAAGCCGTGAACCGTAAACCGTGACGAGTGACAAGAAAGGGCAGGCGCGATTCATTTTCTTTCCTGTCACCTGTCACGGTTTACGGTTCACGGTCTTTGGGGTTTCACAAAATCGTCTTGCCAAGCGCCGAGAGGATCAGCTCGACGCCCAGCTCCGCCGTGCGGTTGTTCACGTCGAGGGCGGTGTTGATCTCTACGACTTCGAGCGAGACCATGCCGCCTGCCTCTGCGATCTTCTCCATGCCCAGATGCGCTTCGCGATATGTGAGCCCACCGCGCACGACCGTACCTGATCCGGGCGCGTCACCGGGGTCGAGCGCGTCCACGTCGAGCGTGACGTGGTAGCCGCCGGGCGCGCGGCGCGCGATCTCAATCGCCTCGTCCATGCAGGCGTTCATGCCGCGCTCATCGATCTCGCGCATGGTGAAAAAGCGTATGCCGAGTTGTTTGATCAGCTCGCGCTCCGCGGGGTCTATGTCGCGCCCGCCGACGTGCGCGCAAAATTTCGGGTCGAGCTTCGGCGCGAAGCCCGCCACGTGCGTGAGTTCCTTTGCGCCGTAGCCGAGCAGCGCGGCGAGCGGCATCCCGTGAATGTTTCCGGAAGGCGTCGTCTCCGGCGTGTTCATGTCGGCGTGCGCGTCGAACCAGACGAGACCGATCTGCGCCCCGCGCTCGCGCGCAATCGTTGCGACTCCCGAAACCGTGCCGACGGCAATGGAGTGATCGCCGCCGAGCACGACCGGCAACTCGCCCGCGCGCATCATCTTCTCCACCTCGCTCGCGACAGACTCGCACGCCGCGCTGATCTCAAAGAGATACTTCGCCTTCTCCTGCGGCGGGGCTGGCTGCTTCGGCATCTCTATGCGCAGGTCGCCAAGGTCGCGCACCTCGTAGCCAAGCTGCGCGATCCTCTGCGTGAGTCGCGCGACGCGCATCGCCGCCGGTCCGAGATCGACGCCAGCGAGCCCCGCCCCGAAGCCGAGCGGCACGCCGAGCAGGCTCACGCGCTTGCCCGCGCCGGGCGGGTGACCGACGACGGAGCTTTTAGGCTGTTCGGCTAGAGTTGCCATCACGCTTCCCTTCTCGCGCACACAAAAAACTTATCCGCCGAGGTTGATGTTGAAGCTGCCGCTGCCGCTCGACTGGTTGGGGAAGAACGGCTTGAGGAGTCCGGCAAACGCCGCGAGGTTGCGCGTCTGGATCAGCAGCTCGCCGGGTCCCACGAACTCCGCGACGATGCCTTCGCCGCTTACCATGCTGCGGAAGAACCCGGAAGCCGCCTTGCGCAGAGTGTACTGCGTCGTGCCCTCCCAAGCGACGAGGTGTCCCGTATCAACGACGTAACGCTCGCCCGCTTGAAGTCGCTTGCGATGAATCGCGCCGAACGAAGAGACGAGCAGCAGTCCTGTCCCCGTCACTTGAAGTACGAACAGACCTTCTCCGCCGAAGAACGATTTCGCGCCGCCCCATTTCGTATCCACGACAAGCGAAGCGTCGCCCGCCAGATACGAACTCGATTGCACGTAGAAGAGTTGATTGCCCATCTCGATCCCGGCGATGTCGCCGGGTCCGCCGGGCGCGAAAGTAACTTCGCCCGCCGCGCCCCTCGCCGTGAAGGTCGAGACGAATGCTGACTCGCCGCCGACCGTGCGCTTGAGCGCGCCGAGCAGCCCGCCCTTCATCTGCGACTGTAGCTCTATGTTCGCCGACATCGAGACCATCGCGCCCGCCTCAGCCATAATCGACTGCTCCGCCTGCAACTGCACGACGGCGAGCG